>JBJESZ010000096.1:6208-28828 GCA_051883055.1 Emergencia sp. | reverse complement strand
TCATTCTTAAACAGGAATCTTCCAAGTATGGACCTTATCTCACTGTCCTTGTAGAGTCTGTACGAGTCGTGCACCTCGTCCATCACAGTGGCACTGTTATTCAGAAGCAGCTGCCCCTGGTCGTAGTACCCGAACTTCACGTTGTGGCCTATTTTAATGTATCCGCTCTCAGGCGAAAGCTCCTCCATTATCATTCTCAGAAGAGTGGTCTTTCCCACCCCGTTGGGTCCGACTATACAGATTCTTTCGCCTCTTTTTATATCAAAACCCACTCCATGGAACAGCTCTTTTCTCGCTGCCCCAAAGCCGAAGGACTTGGACAGATTCTCCGCGTAAACCACATCGTTTCCGCTTTGATATTCCTGACGGAAGTGAATCTTCATTTTGCCTAAGGCTGCCTCCGGTCTCTCCAGACGCTCCATGCTCTCAAGCCTCTTTTCTCTGGACGCGGCGCGCTTGGCCAGCTTCTCCGTTCCGTGCTGCTTGAACCTTCGAATCATGTCCTCCTGACGTCTGATTTCCGTCTGCTGCTTGTTATATGCACGCATTTCAGCCTCTCTCAGGGTCCTCTTCTTTTCTGCATACTGGCTGTAGTTTCCGTCGTAGCAGTGCAGTCTGTGATGCTCCACCTCAAATATTCGGTTAGCCATCTGGTCAAGGAAGTACCGGTCATGAGACACGATTACTATCGTGCCCTTGTATCCCTTCAGATACTGCTCCAGCCACTTCAGAGTTCCTATGTCCAGATGGTTGGTAGGTTCGTCCAGAAACAGCAGATCAGGCTTGGAAAGCAGCAGACAGGCAAGTGCAAGTCTGGTTCTCTCTCCACCGCTCAGCGTGCTTATTTTCTTGTCGTAGAATTCAGGGCCGAAGGCCATGCTGTTGAGCACGCCGTTCATTTCACTCTTATAGGTATATCCGCCCCTGTTCTTGTACAAATCCTGAAGGCGGGAATATCTCTCCATCAGAGCCTCTGAATCCTCTCCCACCTCGCTTATTCTGTGAGACAGCTCGGTCATTTCCTGCTCCATGGCCCTCATATCGACGAAGATTTTTTCAACCTCCTCGATTACAGTGCTTTCGCTACTGAACTGATCCTTCTGCTTCAGATATCCGATGGTTGTGTTCTGAGAAATGTAGATTTCTCCTGAATCATTAGATATTTCTCCCGTCAGAATATTAAGAAGGGTGGTCTTGCCTGCACCGTTTGCACCGACTATGCCTACTCTGTCACCCTGATTAATGTGAAAGGACACGTTTTCTATAATCGTGTCCACACCATATGTTTTCCCTATATCCTTTGCTGATAAAACTATCATATATTTCTCCGTTAGATTTCAGGGGCACCCTAAATTTCCAGACCCGGATATGCATCCAGATCCAGGTCGTCAGCCCCCTGAGCCTTATATTTATAATATGCCGCGCAGCCTATCATAGCCGCATTGTCTGTACACAGTACAGGACTCGGCACGTAAAGCTTTACTCCCTTTTCATCGCAGGCCGCGGACAGTGCCTCGCGCAGTCTGGAATTTGCCGCAACTCCCCCTGCAAGCACCAGCTTGTCCTGTTTCATCTCAGTTACCGCTTCCATGGTCTTGTGGACTATAACCTCGATTACAGCCTCCTGGAAGCTTGCTGCAACGTCAGGTACGCTGATTTCTCTTCCCGCCTGTCTTTCTGTATTCAGATAATTCAGCACAGCTGTCTTCAGACCGCTGAAGCTGAAGTCCTTGCTGCCCTTTTCAAGATAAACTCTCTTGAACTGAATTGCCTCAGGGTTTCCCTCCTTTGCAATTCTGTCAATCTTAGGTCCTCCGGGATATCCAAGGCCGATTACGCGGGCAACCTTGTCATAGGCTTCTCCCACCGCATCGTCTCTCGTTCCGCCAAGAACCCTGCATACGCCGTAGTCACTCATTTCTACGATGTTCGTGTGGCCTCCGGAAACTATCAGGCTCATGAACGGAGGTTCAAGCTCCTCATGTTCTATAAAGTTGGCACTGATATGTCCGTGCATGTGGTTGACACCTACAAGAGGTATGTTCTTTGCAAAGGCAATGGCCTTTGCAGTTGCCACACCCATAAGAAGAGCGCCAACCAGACCCGGTCCACAGGTCACACCGATTAAATCTATATCATCTAAGGTAACGCCCGCCTCTGTCAAAGCCTGGTCTACCACTGTGTTCATATTCTGTAAATGATGTCTTGAGGCAATCTCGGGCACAACCCCTCCGAATGCCGTATGTATATCTATCTGTGAAGAAATGATATTGCTCATAACCTGTCTTCCGTCAGCCATTACAGCAACCGACGTTTCATCACAGCTTGATTCAATTGCAAGAGTTAAAAATTTTCCATCCTTCATTATTTCTGATTTCTCCACATTATCAGAGCGTCCTCACCGTTTTCGTAATACTTCGGTCTCACGCCCGCTTCTTCAAATCCAAATTTTGTATAAAGTCCGATAGCAGGACTGTTGCTCACTCTCACCTCAAGTGTTTCACCATCAAAACCGTTTGAGTCCGCATACTTCAGAAACACGTCTATCAGCGCACTGCCGATATGAAGTCTCCTGTGCTCCGGTGAAACTGCAACATTGTTCACATGAGCCTCATTAACTATCACCCAGAAGCCCATATATCCCACTATTCTGTTTTCCAGCTCCGCAACAATGTATCTGGACATAGCATTGTGAAACATGTCGTGTTCCAGCGACTCCCTGGACCAGGGCGTCGCAAAGCACTGCTCCTCAAGAGCCACAATTTCATCTATGTCCTCTCTGCGGGCCTCTCTGATTATCAGTTCAGCCATTTTTCCTACCACTCATCAGTCTTGCCATCTTGGCTGCACGTTCCTTTGCAAGTGTGCCGTCCTTCAGCTTCTGCTCCGCCTCAGTGGCTCTCATATAGTCAGGTAAAAGCTCCTCTACGGATACCGTATCTCCGGCTCTGTACTGCTCAAGTGCTGCCGCCGCAGTCATCTCTGCACACTGATATCTGTCTTCCTTTGCCGCCTTTTCGATTACACAGGCAACTCTTGAAGACCCAAGCTCTGCGACGAACTCGTCGAGACGAGCCTCGTACGCATCGATTCCGTCACCATAGAATACAACCTTAGTCGCAGCCGGCATTCCGCAGTTCGTATTTTCGAATCTGTCCTCTAATTCAGTTTTGATTGCCGCGAGAACATCCTCCAGCATGTACGGTCCCCCTGCAAGAATGTCTTCGCCATCTTCACTGAAAACCGCACCGTAGACCTGACCCCTGCGGGCGTTGAAAAGAGGGACGATTACCGCGCTGCCGTTACATCTTACCTTGAAGGAGTCCAGAGTCTTCACCCCTACAGCCGGAATATTCAGCGCCTGAGCCAGTGCCCTGGCTGTTGACACACCGATTCTGATTCCGGTAAATGAACCCGGTCCGACAGAAGCCGCCACCGCAGTAAAATCCGCCGGTGAAATTCCCAGTTCCAACGTCAGTTTCCGCGCCATAGGCATCAGATCCTTCAGATGGTTCATCTCCTCACCGGATATCTTCTGATTAACTTTTCCCGCTTCATCTATAACTGCCACCGAGCCCAGAGGTCCGGTAGTCTCAATTGCTAAAATGTACATTTATAGATTCTTTCTCCTTCTTTTTCACCATATTCTATGAAAATGCAAAGGGTGTCATCCGGCAGAATTTCCGCCACCTGATCTGCCCACTCGACAATAGATACTCCACCCTTGTAGAAGTACTCCTCCGCACCGATTTCGAACAGGTCATCCGGGTCGTTCACCCTGTAGACGTCGAAATGATACAGCGGCAGTCTTCCCGAATGATATTCCAGTACCACTGTGAAGGTTGGGCTTGTAATGGTTTCCTTTACTCCCAGTCCTTCCGCAATATACCTGGATAAGGTGGTTTTGCCCGTACCCAGATCGCCGATTAAGGCTATTACTGTATTCGGCTGCAGGTTTTCGGCCAGCTGGTGACCGAAGGACCTCGTATCCTCTTCATTTCTGATCAAAACGTCTCTCATAGTTTAAACTCCGGCTGCCCCAGTCTGTAAATAGCCTCGGCATAAATCTTAGTTGCAAGCATGAATCTGTCCAGAGACAGTCTCTCATCCCTCTGATGCATCAGATCCTCATCTCCCGGAAACAGTGCGCCGAAGCCCACAATGTTGTCGGAGCTTTTCGCATACGTACCGCCTCCGATAACAAGCGGCTGGCTTTCCATATCACCGGTGAACTTTCTGTAACTCTCCATCAGGGCTGTTATCATCGGACTGTCCTTCTCCATATAGATAGGTTTCTTGTGCATCTCCTTCACAAGTCCCATTCCATACCTGTCTATAACAGGAACTACCTTGTCATATATCTGATCCACACTGAAGGTTACAGGATATCTGACATTAAGCTTCAGGGTTACAGCCTCTTTGTCGTATTCCATAACTCCCACATTCAGGGTAAGTCTGCCGGAAGGTTCATCGCAGAAGTCGATGCCCATCCCCTCGCCGTTAACCCGGAAGCCCAGATATTTATTATAAAAGTCGATAAAACTGTTGATGTCGTCATTTGCAAAATTAAGGCCGGACAGAAACTCCATCAGAACCGAAACAGCATTCAGCCCCTCTTCCGGAACCGCTCCGTGAGCCGCCTTGCCTTCAGCAGTTATTTCAAGAGACTTTCCCACACCTTTGACGTGGATTCTGAAACCTCTCTCTGTCCTGAAATTTTCCGCCCGGGCTCTGATTGCAGCATATCTTTCTCTGTCGTCCGCTCTGACCACAGCTCTCGCCTTCTCCGGAACCATGTTTACCGCAGTCCCTCCCGAAAGCCTGCCGAGCTCAAGTCCCTTGTTCTGGCTTTTTTCGAACTTTCTTACTATGCTGAAGTTGGTCATTCCCTTTTCTCCGTTTATTGCAGGAAAGTCCGCATCCGGCGTAAATCCGAAATCCGGTCTCTTCACCCTGGAGAAATAGTGGCTGATTCCATCCCAGTCTGTCTCCTCGTCAAGGCCGAGAATAAGCCTAATCTTTCTCGACGGCTCAAAACCCGCATCCTTAAGCGCTTTCATCGCAAAAAGAGCCGCGACTACAGGTCCCTTGTCATCCGTCGTACCACGTCCATAGATATACCCCTCCGACACAGCTCCGCCGTATGGGTCGAAGCTCCAGTTCTCTCCCTCGGGAACCACGTCAAGGTGACCGATGATTCCAACAGTCTCCTCCCCGTATCCGAAGTCAATATGTCCGCCGTAGTTGTCTACGTTCTCAGTATCAAAACCCATTTCCTCGGCTTTGCCCAGCATATATTCAAAAGCCCTCTGCACACCTTCTCCGAAGGGATACATCTGGCCGTCTCTTGTAAAAACCGGTTTTTCCTTAACACTCTTTATAGAAACAAGTTCCTGCAGGGTTTTAATCTGCAGGTCCTCATTCTTTTCTATAATCTCTAAAAAATTCATTATTATACAGCTTCAACTGCAGCGATTTCAGGATAGCTTTCCTTAAGAACTCTTGCAACCACACCTTCAAGAGTCATTCTTGCTCCGGGGCAGCCTGCGCAGTGTCCCTGTAATCTTACTTTTACTACATTGTCAGCAGTTACTTCTACCAGTTCGATGTCTCCGCCGTCTCTCTGCAGCATAGGTCTGATTGTTTCTAATACTTCCTTTACTTTCTGTTCCATTTTTTTATCTCCTTTGTTTTTAATATACTTTTTTATTTGCTTGTATAAACAGTAACGAACTTGTTCCTGTCTACAATATCGATGTTAATTGGTTTTGATGCTTCGCCGTTCTCGTTAAAGGTTATCTGCCCTGACGCACCCGGAAAGTCCGTGATGCTGTCCAGCCGGGCTTTGATATCGGCTGCCTCAACGGAGCCGGCATCCCTGATTGCCTTAACCGCAATCATGTAGGCGTCGAAGGCCAGTGCTGTTCCGGTCGGAATCTGGGCGTCCGGACCGTACTGCTCCGCGTACTTTTCCGCAAGCTGGTCATACATTGATGTGGTCTCAACATTCTGAACCTCATCTGCAGTGTCCATCTTAAGGTCAGACGCTGCAGTATTTACCACGTCTGATACTACAGCGACGCGAATGTTCGGATATTTGATCGCGATGTTCAGAAGGTCGTCGTTGTGCCATGAGTTAGGACCGATAAATGTAACTCCTGTCAGCTTCTTGTTGGCCTCCTTGAAAACTTCTTCTGCAATATTAAGCCCCGTTGCCATGAATACCGCGTGGACATTATCCTTCGCAATGGTATCAACGTAGAACTTGTAGTCTGCCGACGCCTGGTCGACATATATAATATCCTTTACCGAGTCGGAATTTCCTGTCTTTGATTCCATTCTGTTGAGGAATTTGCCGTTCATAGGAGTAGTGGTTTCATCTCCCTTGACCTTTATCAGAATAGCCTTTTCCTCTTTCATTGAATCAACAATATAATCGGCCACCAGCTTCCCCTGAGCGGAATCTGTGAAAGCCACTCTGTAATAGTAGCTGTTATTGTCGACAATAAGCGGGTTGGTTGCTGTGGTCCCTATTGCGGGAATCTGAGCCTGTCCCAGCAGACTGCTGGCAACCAGTGACACTACGTTCCCATACCCTCCAAGAACAACTGCCGGCTTCTTGTCTATCAGGCCGGCAACTGTTGTCTCTGCAACGTCCATATCGCTCTGAGTATCTGCGTACAGTAATTCTATTTTCTTTCCAAGAACCTCCGGCACCAGTTCATTTGCAATCTTGAAGCCCCTCAGTTCCTCTGTGCCGTAGCTGCTGTCCCTGCCTGTCTGCGGCTCTATTATTCCAATCTTGATTGTTTCGTCTTCAGCACCTGCTTTATGGAAAAACTGGTGTACAAAGTTATCATATGTGCTGCAGCTGCAGAGTGAAAACATGGTAACTGTCAGAACGGCCAACAGGATTGTATTTCTTATTTTTTTCATACTCCCTCCCTTTGTCTGAGCATACCTATACATATACAATTATACTATATTTTGCCCGAAAGTAAACCTTATAATTGCATTTCCCACCGACACGGGTATAATATTCTATAGTTTTTAGTAAGGAGTAACAGGTAATTATGAAGAAATTTACGGGCAGCGATAAATATGTCGCATCAAAGGAACTGATGAACGCGGTAAACGTGGCAATAGCCCTTCAGAAGCCCCTTCTCGTCAAGGGCGAACCGGGAACGGGCAAAACCCAGCTGGCTGAAGCCATAGCTGAATCCCTTGGAATGAAGCTGATAGTCTGGGGTATCAAATCCACCACAAAGGCACAGGAGGGTCTGTACGTGTACGACACGGTTCAGAGACTCTACGACAGCCAGTTCGGTGAAGGAAACGTTGCAGACATCAAGCAGTACATCAAACTGGGTAAGCTGGGAGAGGCTTTCTCGTCAGACGAACAGGTGGTGCTGCTCATCGACGAAATCGACAAGGCAGATCTGGAATTCCCAAATGACCTGCTCTGGGAGCTTGACCGTATGGAATTCTACATCAATGAAACTAAGGAAACCATCCGGACAAAGCACCGCCCCATCGTTATCATCACATCAAATGCAGAAAAAGAACTGCCCGATGCATTCCTTCGAAGATGCATCTTCCATTACATCGACTTCCCTGACGAAGAGAAGATTGAAGAAATTATCAGAGTTCACTTCGGAAACCTGGACAGAAAGCTGGTCAGAAACGCTATCAAAGCCTTCTACGACATCCGCAGCATGAAGCAGATTATGAAAAAACCGAGCACCTCTGAGCTGCTCGACTGGATTCAGGCTCTCCGGCTCACTGGTGTGGATGTCAACGAAATCTGCGAACACATCCCGTACATCGGAGTCCTTCTGAAGAAGAACCAGGATATCGATTACGTAAAGGCATACAGACATGTTTATTAAGTTCATGTTTGCTCTCAGAGACGCCGGTCTGAAGGTTTCTCTCGACGAATGGCTGGTTCTGATGGAGGCTCTGGACCGGAACATGGCCGATAACTCTCTCATGGAGTTCTACTACCTTGCCCGCAACGTTCTGGTGAAAAGGGAGTCCGACTACGACAAGTTCGACATGGGATTCATGGAGTATTTCAAGGGCATCAAAACCATCTCAGACCTGCCGCCTGAACTCATGGAGTGGCTCAGTCAGGATGAGCTTGAGAGAGATCTGGCTGACATGCCTGAAGGGCTTGAGAAGCACGACCTTCAGGAGCTGATGGATATGTTTGAGGAAAGACTGAAGGAGCAGACTGAAAAGCACGACGGAGGAAACTACTGGGTCGGCACAGGAGGAACCTCTCCTTTCGGCCACGGAGGCTACAACCCTCAGGGAATCCGCGTCGGCGGAGAAAGCCGGCACATGTCCGCCATCAAGGTCGCCGGAGAGAGAAAATTCCGAGATTTCAGGCAGGATAACGAGCTGAACATCAGACAGTTTCAGATGGCATTCCGCAAGCTGCGTCAGTTCTCATCCCGCATAGATTCTGCCAAGACAGAGCTTGATATAGATGAGACAATCAAAGCCACCGGAGACAACGCCGGCATGCTTAAGCTTGTTTACGAGAAGCCCCGCAAAAATACGGTCAAGCTGCTGCTTCTCATCGACTCCGACGGCTCCATGTGGAAGCACACCCAGCTGGTAAACCAGCTGTTCCAGGCTCTGCATCAGTCCACTCATCTGAAGGATCTGCAGACCTACTATTTCCACAACTGCATCTATGAAAAGCTGTACACAACCCCGATGTGCCATTACGGCGACTGGGTGGATACCGACTGGGTGCTGGGAAACTTCGGAAGCGAGTACAAGGTCATCCTTGTCGGGGACGCTTCCATGTCGCCTTACGAGCTGCTGTCCCGCGGCGGCAACATCAACTGGTACAACTACAACGAAGAACCCGGCATCTACTGGCTCGAAAAGGTACACCGTCAATATGAGAAATCCATCTGGCTCAACCCGATCAAAGCCGACCGCTGGGAATACGTCCGCGGCTGCCGCACCATCGCTCATATCCGCGACATCTTCCCTATGTTCGAGCTGACTCTGGACGGCCTGGACCAGGGGATAAAGAAGCTGCTGTAAGCTTAAATGCGCTGTAAACCCAGAATACTCTGTAAACCCAGAATACTCTGTAAACCCAGAATACTCTGTAAACCTAAAAATCTGTGTGCCGTCGCATAAGTCCTCGTCGTTTACACGACTGCGGGAAAACTGCGACAGTACACAGATTTTTCGTCTTATATTATTCAGTAAAAGAGTTTGGTGTATTCTGTTCTGGTATCTGCAATATGGTATATATACACCGTATCTCCAATGATACGATAAATAGCAACTTGCTTTTCGCAAATTATCATTCGGTATCCCATTTCATTTAGCCAGTCATCCGGTGTAAGAGATCCGGATTTTGGAAAAGTTTCAAGCCGCTCAATATGATTAAGAATATTGTCTGTAATATCTAATGCTGTTTCCAGCCCGAATTGCATATAGTACCAGTCTTCAATTCGCTTTAGATCTTCCCATGCTGTTGGGAGAATTTTAATCCTACAACTCACTACTAAATCTCTCCCTTAGCTTTTCCCTCGCTTCAGAAACGCTCAGAGCCTCTGCGCCTTCGATTCGTTCTTGTTCAGCCTGCAAAACCTTTGCTCGCAGCTTTAAGATCTGTTCGCGCTTCTCAAAAGCTTCAAGGCTCATAACAACCAAATCGCCTTCACCATTTTTTGTGATGTATATAGGCTCTTTAGTTTCCTTTGCTAAATTAGATATGGTTGAATAATCATTTCTTAATGCGGCAGATGCCTTAATAAGCATTACAATCACCCCTGTACATTTTTAATGATATAATTATATCATTTTTATTATATGCAGTAAAGTGAGTTTTACTCATCCTTGATTCTGTTCTATCACTTTTGGAACAAATCGCTTTTTTCTTTTCAAAAATTCCAAAATCACTGTTTTTTATAATCCTCCGGAGTAAATGAAGACTGCTTGCTGCCCATTGGTTGTCCATCAGTCCCCTTCGAATATCCCTTTTTATACTGTTCTAGTGATAATATGACCAAACGCATCGTCTCTGCTTAATGAAACATCTTCAGAATTTAGTTAAATCTCTTCAGTTTTGGTATTTTTGTTTAAAAAAACATCAAATGTGCCATCCGTGATAGATTCTCAGGAAGCATAGAAGATAGATTCTCCCATCATAATCCAAGCTTCAGCCTCTTCTGAGCATTTCGACTTCCTCTTCGGTCAGTCTTCTGTATTCGCCGGGCTCCAGGCCGTCGTCCAGAACGACTTCTCCCATAGAAATTCTCTTCAGATACATGACCCGGCTGCCGAATGCTTCGAACATCCGCTTCACCTGATGGAAGCGGCCTTCCTGAAGAGTCACCTCATATATTGCCTGAAAGTCCTCAGCTGCAATACCTGCAGCCACTGCCATTTCAGCATACAATCCAGCTTCATCGCCTGATTGTGCAAAGGTTGAGCCGGATTCAAGGCTATCTTCTGTTCCATGACCACCGCCGGCTCCGGTGCTGCCTTCAATCATCCTGATCCTTGCAGGCATGGTCAGCTTTTCATCGCCGATGTCAACGCCTTCCTGGAATACAGCAAGCTGCTCCGGCGAAAGGGGTTTTGATACGCAGGCGATGTAGCGCTTGTCTACGTGCCTGCGTGGGGACAGCAGCTCGTGCCCCAGCTGGCCGTCGTTGGTAATCAGCAGAAAACCCTCGGTGTCCTTGTCGAGACGGCCCACCGGAAACAGGTCGCGGGTAATTTCACCCTCCAGCAGGTCGAGAACCGTGGCACTGAGACCATCCCTTGTCGCACTCACACAGCCCTGAGGCTTGTTCAGCATGAAGTATCTGAATTCCTCATAAACAACAGGCCTGCCGTTCAGCGTCACCACGTCATCAGACAGGTCAACCTTCAGTCCGTTGTCCTTCACCGCCGCGCCGTTAACAGTTACGCGGCCCTTCTTTATATATGTTTTTACTTCGCTTCGTGTCCCCAGACCGCATTCAGAAAGCAGCCTGTCGAGACGCATTTTTTCTCCCATACAGTTCTCCCCTGTTCACGCCTTATTTTTCCGTAAAGCTGAACACAATATTATTATCCTGCGTTTTTACAGTAAATTCATCCATGCCGCCGTCAGGATTATTGTAAGTCATCTCAAATACAGGCCATGGCCACTTGTTATAGTCTTCGCATCTGCTGATTGTAACATGCGGATTATCGCACTCAGGCACAAGATCGAAGTACGGCATTGATACGAGATACAAGGTTGTATCTTTACCCTTTTCATAGGTGTACGGAATGCCCTCTTTGGCCTGGCCGCCTTCAAGCTCAGCAACATACAGATAACCGTCCGAAATATCCGAAAGCACAGGAAGCTTGTCATATGCACTCATCGGCATGCCGGAGACCATAACAGGCATCGCATAGTGCTTTCCGTCCTTTTCTGCATGTATGAATCCGGTTGCGCCTGCCTTGCATCCTGTGGAATCGAGAATATGACCCTGGAATTTTTTATCCCATCCAACAATCCGGCCTATAGCTTCATCCGCATAAACCGTAAAGCTTTCATCTATCAGCTCATTCGTCTCAGTATACAGCGGCGGACTCTGCGTGCCCTTAGACGGATTGACAAGCAATTCGTCACCCTTGCTTTCTCCGACGTACAGCTGCAGGTAGTCTGTGCCCCTGGCCAGTGCATTCCCGTCAGCATCCACATCCGATGTGTAACCGAAAATATTCTGAGCCATATCGTACGGATCAAACACAGTCTCTGCATCTGCGGTTCCGGTCGGGTCACCATCCGCAGGTGCGTCATCAGTAAGCACGCCCTTCAGCAGGAACGCCCCCGTCAAAACCACCAGAATGCATACAGCGGCTATTGCCTTTGTCATATTGTTTTTCTTCTTCGCCGGCTCATCAGACGCCTCAGCTTTTGTATCGTTTAATGGCGATGCATCTTCGTTTGCCGCATATTCCAATGCATTTATAAGTTCATCCTCAGACTGGTATCTGTCCGACGGGTTCATGTTGATGCATGTCGCAATCACGTTGCCCAGGAATCCGTCCTTGTAGGTTTGGACCGCAGGATGCACCCCTGTCAGCAGTTCGTTAAGCAGAATGCCCACAGCGTAAATGTCCGTCCTCTGGTCTGAGCGTGTCAGTCCGAACTGCTCCGGCGCCGCGTACATTGCGGTTCCCAGAAGTGTCGTGTCGCTTCCCTTCAGCGGGTTCAGGCGCATGGACGCGTCCAGGTCGATGACGCACACCCTGCCCTCAGGGGTTAACATCACGTTCTCGGGTTTGATGTCGCGATGAACAAAACCCACTTTGTGCATGTATTTCAGCCCGTTACAGACCTGCTTTGTAATTTCTGCGGCGCGTTTTTCGTCCATTTTCTCGCCGCCGGAAATCATTTCCCAGAGGGAAATTCCGTCTATGTATTCCTCCTCGACGATGAAAGCATCGTCTATGGAGTCGGTTTTGATAATCTTTGGAAGATTCGGGCATGTGTGATCTGCCAGACCCTCGTAGGCGTCAATTATCTTGTCATAAATTCTTAGCACATAGGTGTCGCCTTCCGTATTCTGCATCTGGAAAAGCCTGCATTCATTCTTTTCGCCCATGTTGTTTTTTACAATATGGCCTTTTTTCTCGTAGGATTGAATAACGTCTTGATAGTTCATAGTTTTGCTCCATTTTGTGATTATACTTTGCTGTTTGTTGCCATTTTATGTAATTTTTTAGCACGGTGCATAACAACTTCTCTATGCAAAATGCTAAAATATTCAATATTGTTCACAACATACAATCGTGATAAGATTATAACATAAAGGAGCACAATATGCCAAAGAAAACCACTTCACACTTAGAAAACGAACTAAAAAACAGTACTTCTTTAGATACTTTTCTGGAAAAGCATCAGGACGAACTGTCTGACTGCAGCCTGTCCGATCAGCTGGGAAAGCTGCTCCGTGAAAAAGGTCTTACAAAAGCTGAGGTTGTCAAGGAATGCAATCTTAACGAGGTCTATGCATATCAGATTCTTTCAGGCGTAAGAAGGCCTTCCCGTGACAAGCTTCTGTGTCTGTGCTTTGCCATGAAAGCCACCCTTGCCGAAACGCAGAGCCTTCTGAAGGAAAGCGGATTTGCACCATTATATGTCCGCTCCCACCGCGACAGCATAATCATTTTTGCCATCACCCACGGTCACACCCTACTTCAGCTGAACACAGCTCTGTACGACCACGGCGAGCCGGTGGTGGAATAAAATTTAAACGCCTTATCAAATGTAAAAGTCTTTCGTATTATCTTGCGATTCCGAAAGACTTTTCTATTGTGAGCGTTTTTCCTTTGCAAAACTCTTGAAAAAATACCTAAATGGTGTTATAAAGAATATGTTGGTTTGGAACATCGGGATGTGGCTCAGCTTGGTAGAGCGTTGCGTTCGGGACGCAAAGGCCGCAGGTTCGAATCCTGTCATCCCGACCATACAGATGAAGACCGAGGTGCAACAAAAATTGCTTCGCCTCGGTCTTTTTGTTTTGCATCTCTACAATAGTTCTCCCCCTGGTGAATCGCCGCACTCTGCCTAGCCTCCCATTTGCTCCACTCTCCCGCACCGCTGTGCTCTTCCGTGTCTATTGACGCGTTCTAGGCACGATTTTTCCATTTCTATTCATCTGGCCCGGATTTTGGCTTCGTTTCTTCGAAAACTCTCAATCTGGCCCAGGCACCTGCCCTCGCAAACACAGAATTTTTATATTTATCCAGCTATGCCAAGTATTTATGCAGTCATATTTCCTCACACCCATATATCTGGGTTATTCTATTTCGTATATCCAGCATTCAGCTAATTTACATACCTTCATCCGTCCATTATCTTCTTATATATACAGCTCTATCGCTTACGTTGGAAATAACTTCCTGTTATATTCATTCATTTTCATACAGTTACTGCCATTTCCGCACTTTAAGTCTGGGCCATTTTCATTGTTTTAAGAAAATCGAAGCCAAAATCTGGGCCTTTTTTCTGATTTTTAGAAAACCGTGCCATGTATAAAATCATGCAAATATTCATATGGCTTCGCGAAGCCATGCCAAACATCGGATATTGCCTTCTCCTCCTAAAAAGCTAAGGAGGATTCGCAACTGAATCCTCCCTTTAAAAAGCGCTTTTGTCCGGCAGGCACTGAAGACCTGCTTTTTTTTATTTAGCTTTGATATACTTTACTGCTGACATTGGACCATAGTAGGTTTTGCCATCGATTACCTTGTAAGCTCTTACCTTGTAGTAGTACTTCTTGCCTGATGTCAGCTTTTGTCCTTTGACATTCTTGGTATTTCTGATGATGTAGGTTGAGCCCTTTGTAGCAACCTTCTTGTATACCGCGTATGTCTTGGCATTTTTGCTTGTTGATCTGTATATGATGATTCCTGTCTTGTCCGCTTTCTGAGCTTCTGGAACCTTTACAGTAACTCTGATTCCCTTCTTCAGGTCTTTTGTGCTGAGTGTTACAGTTGCCTTAACCTTCTTGATCTTGGCTTTCTGTTCATCTGCAGTCTGCTGCTTGATTACTGCATCGGCTTCTTCTTCAAGCATAACTGAATATGTTGAGAAGTGACCTGTTGTAAATGTGTACTGAGTTCCTGCCTCATTGATTGCTCCATCTATCTTATGGTATTTTCCGTTTTCATCAATGTATACGCAGACAAGCTTCTTGTTTGACAGGGACTGCGGCACGTTTACTGTTACACTGACATTTCCACCCTGGAAGTCAGAAATAACAGTTCCACTTGATGTCACAACTTTAAGCTCGAAGCGAACTTCCTTTGCCTCTTCCTTAACCTTTTCAGCTTTGATGCTTACTGTTTCTTCTTTACCGGAAGCCTGTGCCTGCTGTGCAATTGCTTCTGCTGTCATGTTGTCGAGCTTGACCTCGGCTACGTCAGTTTTGATAACCACGTTTGCATCAGTCTTTTCTGCGATAGCACCGAGAGTCTCAGCAGGAAGTGTAACCTCTGCGGACTTGACGCTTTGAGCCGCCGAGTCATTCTTGGTAACTGTGTTGATCACGACTTCTTCGGACTTGTTTGTCGCCGCCATTTCAACGATTTTGTCGGCTACAGCCTTATCCATAGTTGTAGTTGTATCGCCACCCTTGTTCACTGTGCTGCCGGACAGGTCAGTTGAAGTTGTTGAGCCTGACTGAACAGGCTCGTCGGCAGGAGTTTCCTGTGCTGGAGGAAGGACTGCCCCACCGCCACCGCCGCCTGAAGGTGGAGTAGGATCTTTTTCCGGAACATATGGGTCTTCATTTACATCGCTTGCATCCAACGTATCCATTACAACATATGTCGAGAAATGCTTAGCATTAACGATTACATCCTGTTCTCCATCGTAATAATAATTAACAGAATAAAATTTCCCATCATCCCCCAAGTAGTAAACACTTTTACCTTCAAAGCTTTCCATAGGGATCCTAATCTCTGCGTTTCCCGTTGAACCAAATTTGATGGTTTCTTCACCTGCAGCAAGTTCAAAATCCAATGCAGCATAAATATTCTTATCGTCTAATGCCGCGAGCTGCTTATCTTCAAGGTAGGATGGATCATTTTTTACATCTCTCACCTCGTAAGATACATCTCCCGATTCATTCTTTATATTAGTAACGACACTTCCTGTGAAAGATACGTATCCCTGATTTGTCTCTACGTTTAGTTCATTTCCCTGAATAGACTTCTGAAAACCATTTTCCAGGCGAACTTCAGTAACATCAACTTCCTTCTTTTTATCAGCTGCGTTTATTGTATTATTATGACCAATCTTATCTGGTCTTACTGTCAGCTTCCCTGTACTGAATCCGATACCTTCTTCAAGTTGATGTTCTCCGCTAGTATTGAAAGCCTCATTAATCAGTTCATTAATATTATTATATTTACTACTTGTGAATTCCAGGAAGTAATCCGGTCCATAAATATCTTTGTTCGGATGAGTATAACTAATGGTGTAGTACTTATTTTCAGCATCCCAGCTTATTGTAAATGGCGATTTCTTACTGGAAAAATCCAGACTTTTTACATCATCCTCTATGTACACGACGGACTCATAATTAACCTTATCCTCTGCTCTCTTCAGCATTCCCGGACGAATTACAAGTTTAAAACTATAATCAGACTTGTCCCTGTAGAAGCTGTGATAGTTGGACTCACCTACAACCTGTCCATTCTTTATTTCCTCCATATCCATTGTGAAGTCAGAAATGCTGTTATCAAACTCGAGCCCAATGTCAACATCATTATCCTGATTTCCATTTGTCAGAAACTCATCATTTCCAATATAATGAACGCGATATTCGTACGCCTGTGAAAAGCTATCCACTTTATCCTCTATGTAGCTAATTTTGAATACATTTTGAGAACCACGATATGTCTTTCCTGTCTCCATAATTTCATAGGCTTTGTTCTCGTCTGTTTGCAAACTCCAGCTACCGCTTGGCTCTCCTGATTCTGATATAGGACGAGCCTGTATTTCAAAATCCTCTGTACTTCCAATGTAGATTCTTCCATTGTTGCTGGATTGCTTATTGTACACTGCCGCCTCGCCAGTAACTGCATTTTTAGCAAAAAAGCATACATACCAGCTATCTATCTTCTTCCCATTGTCTTTTTTGGTATAATTGAGTACGCGGCCTTGGCCAAATCCCGCCATACCGTCTACTAAGGAGAAGCCGTTGTCCTCAGTATATCCATCAGCTGCATCCTGAATTTTTTCTGCCCAAATATTATATTGATCCTTTGATGAAGGTTGCTGAGTCTTATTTATTATCAATGTAAACGGCATGCAATTCTGCTGTCCATCTGGATAAATATCGTATTTTCCTGTCCCGTCTGCGAAGTTATTGTACACGTTAGGATTAACTTCTACTAAATACTGCCCCTGCTCTAATCCTTCTCCCGTGGCGATCTCCAGTCCAATCGAATTCGTTGCATACTGAGGACCACTTTCTCCTTCAGACCATATATAGAAGTTTTTAAAACCACCAGTAATCAGTTGAAAGTTCTTATACTTACCGGCTTCATATGTTGCGGTATATGCGTAAAAAGTTTCTGAAACAGTCTGATTTTCCGTTCCTTCAATTTGCATATTAAAATACGTTAATATTTCAGGATTGTTCTCCTGTGAAATTGGATTACGGGTGAACACAGTGCACAAAGCGCCACCTTGATTTCCTTCGCCGTTCGAATCATTCTTGGTTTTTACATCGAAATTGTAAAAATCTTTCCCTGCTAAACTTGGACGTACCTCGTATGTTCCCGTCCCCTCACTATACTTTTCTTCCTGAGTTTCCGTCTTTTTTATTATATAGTGATTCGAAACTCCATCACTATGCTTTATCAGAGCAATTCCAGTTCCAGCAATAAATGTGGGAGTATTGTCTAACACATATTTTATCTCAAAGGCGCCAGTTTCTACTTTCATAAGTGTGGAAATGTCGTAACTATTTCCATTTGTTTTTGCCATATAAAGGTATACAGCTCTTTCAGTATTCTGTTGTGACATTTCTATCCAGCCTTTTAGACACTTTGCGTCTATAGATTCCTTATTTTCTAAGTCAAGTATCGTATCACTGTACAGCATTTGCCACAGCTCATTTTGTCTTGTTTGCTGGTTATTCTCCTCTGCAAACACGGCGCTCGGCATCATGGTGAGCACCATGCAAAGGGTAATAAAGATTGCGAATAATTTCTTTTTCATAATTGTTATGTCCTTTTCCTTTCCTGCCGACAGTATAAACATGCTTTCGACATGATGTTAATAAAATACAACCTCGACAATTGTCTCATCAATCTTGTCATACTATTATTCAAGGTTTACGGGTTGTACCATATTCCCTTCTCAACGTCGTCTACTATCGTAAAAGAAAAAGGCTCCCTCTGCTTCAGGCAGAGCTTGCCGAGGTCGATAGAAGCCATATCAGTGCCATTGAGCCTGGGAAAGTGGGAGTCTCCTTTGATGTTATATTTAAGTTGTGTGAAGTTCTGGATGTCACACCAAAGGAGCTCTTTGACTTCCGGGATCGATACTCCCATGTTGTCATTTTACCATCGCAGCCTTTCGGATTGTTATGCATCCTGCATAGTAAAAATGCGATATTACAGAGTTTTGTTTAACATAAAACCCGCAGCAGAGGTTATTCCATACTACGGGTTTATTATCATTTTATTATCATTGTTTATTAACAATCTGATTATTTACTTTCTCTTTTCTTCAGATACTTTTCATAGGTGTGTCTCTTGCCCTCATGTCTGAAGCCATAGAACATCTGGTAGGTAGCAATGGACGGACGGTCATTTCCCTCTATCAGGACAGCCTTGTCTTCACATATTGCGATGTCCCATCCCACATAGTTCAGGCCCTCGTATTTCCTGAGGCCTTTTTCCGCAAGCTCCAGAACCTTGTCCCAGTTCGGAATCCTGAAGCCCTCGAACTTCTTACCCGAAACAGGGTGCACGTCGTTAAACTGGTGCCATCTGTCAATTGCAGGCGTGTCAATGGTTCCGGTCTCCACGTCCAGGCCGCATCCAACGCCGCCGGCTGCAATATTGTCCGCAACACCGTCCGCTCCGAACCGAACAAAACCGGCAAAGGGAACAAATTCCCCGTCATCAATCAGGCAGAACAGTCTTACCGTGTTAACAGCATTCTCATAGAATTCGCTCATTTCATGGTGCTGCTTCACGCACTCCTCAACCAGAGTCTTCGGCTGAGAAATCAGTTCCTCATACAGAGCACGCATATCGCCCTCGACCTTGATTTTTCTTGTTCCTGATGCATGACTCAGATCAACCGGTTTGCAGAACAGCTCCTCCAGCCCGTCAGCAAATTCAAGAAACTCTTCGTAGCTGGTATCTCTGTTAACCCAGTACCTTCTTCCAATCAAATCACCAAACTTCTCGTTAAATAAAATCTTGTTTGAGAGGATTTCATTTGCCTCTGCCGTATTGTACCTGTCTCTGAGTCTTCTGCTGTCACGCTGTCTTGCAAAGCCCTTCAGGGTTTCATCGTCCATCTGCCAGCATCTTGTAGGGAAATATGAGTGAGGATTAATTTCAAAGGCGAATTTGCAGTAGTATCTGTGTCTCTTAACTTCATAATCAGTCCATCCGGTCTCGCTCTTTACCCAGTCGATGCAGCGTCTGAATTCAGCATCATCGGCTGCCTTCTTTTCCGCCAGCTCCGCATCTGTAAGATTGTAGTACAGCTTTTCATAGTATATGTTGGGGTTGAACCCATATTTATTATAAGCTTTGTCTGTTTCCGCCTGTGCCTTCTCCAGACTCCAGCCTGTTACCTCCGCCACACTTTCTACGGCAGCCCTGCGTTTCTTCGCCATTTTGTCAGCGAATCTTGCAATAGCCTCTTCATCCTTGTTGTACAGTCCGTTGAAGGTAAAAACCATAGGCGTCAGTCCGTACTTTTCACATCCTATTCTGATATTTCTGAATGCATCCACAAAGTTTATATCTCTGATCCGCGCCAGAACATCTGCAAGAACCATAGCCTCTTCGTTGGATTTAATATAATTGATCTCGTCATCATCTAAGGATAACATTTCATTTTTCTCAATAAACTCCCCATCAAAACCCATTTTCATCAGCTTTTTATTTTTCATTTTTATTGCAATCTGTTCAAATAGTGTCATATTGTCTTCTCCTGTAGTAGTTTGTATATAAATAATTATTTCTCTCTATTATACACTATCATTATTCCCAACGCCACTTCTATCACTTTTGGCACAAATCGCGTTTTTAATTTCAAAAAGGATAAAGTAACCTCTGAAAGTGCAGTAAAGTATAAGAAACTCCCAGGATAAGTACATTCAGTAACACAAGCAGAGTCGCTGCAGATTACAACATTACCCACATTATGGTCATAGGATATATAGATGTGACTATGCCAAATACAATTTACCTTAAGAATTACGGATAGAGATATGCCGGAAATCAGAGTTTTGGAATTATCAGCGAAAAAAATGCAAAATGTCCTGTCGGTGATAGAATTGCAGTATCATAATCAAATATTAGATAGAAAAAGAGAGCCCTCAGGCTCTCTCAAGAATCATTATTAAGTCTCAAATTAACCGAAGTATCTCTTCAGCAGGCCTTCGAATGCAGCGCCGTGTCTTGCTTCGTCCTTAGCCATTTCATGAACTGTGTCATGAATAGCGTCAAGGTTAAGCTGCTTAGCCTTAGCTGCTAATTCCTTCTTACCGGCACAAGCGCCAGCTTCAGCGTCTACTCTCATTTCCAGGTTCTTCTTAGTTGAGTCAGTTAATACTTCACCTAGAAGTTCTGCGAACTTAGCAGCATGTTCAGCTTCTTCCCATGCAGCCTTTTCCCAGTATAGACCGATTTCAGGATATCCTTCTCTATGTGCAACTCTTGACATTGCTAAGTACATACCAACTTCTGAACATTCTCCTTCAAAGTTTGCTCTCAGTCCATCGATGATTTCCTGATCAACGCCCTGTGCTACACCAACAACGTGCTGGTCAGCCCATTCAACCTTTCCTTCTTCCTGTGCTACGAATTTATCTGCTGGAACCTTACATACAGGACATTTTTCCGGTGCTGTATCTCCTTCATGAACATATCCGCAAACTGTGCATACCCATTTCATAACTCATCATCCTCCTTGAAATTTGATTTTTATACACATCTATTTTACCACATCACGTGTAAATGTAAACAATATAATTCGATACAAAGTGACCAAAATCAGTTAAATTCCTCTGATAGCTGCAACCAGCTCATCAGCCTCACAAATCTGATTTACACGTCCGCGGAAGGCTGCGCTGCCCGGCATTCCCTTGATGTACCAGCCCACGTGTTTTCTCATTTCACGCACTGCCGCGTATTCACCCTTCAGCAATTTCATCATCTGAAAGTGCTCAATCATCACAGTCTTCTTCTCATCCACTGTAGGCGCCGGAGGAATCTCCTCGCCCTTCCAGCAGGCTGTCAGTTCTCTGAAAATCCACGGATTTCCAAGGGCTCCGCGTCCTACCATAACGAAATCACAGCCAGTCTCATCCATCATTCGAAGAGCGGATTCTCCGTCCACCACATCTCCGTTTCCGATTACGGGGATGCTCACCGCTTCCTTTACCGCCCTGATCTGCGACCAGTCCGCACTGCCGGTATAGTACTGCTCACGTGTTCTGCCGTGTACAGCTACTGCCGCCGCCCCTCCTGCCTCAATGGCTTTGGCAACCTCCACCGCGTTTATGGAGTTTTCATCAAAACCAATTCGGATTTTCGCCGTAACCGGTTTTGATGTATTTGCCGTCATGGCGGCAATCAGGTCGTACACCAGGTCCACTTTTTTCAGGAGTGCCGACCCCTCACCGTTCTTGACTATCTTCGGAACGGGACAGCCCATGTTGATGTCCAGAATGGCATTTTCACGGGAATCGAGAGCCCGTGCCGTAAAAGCCAGAATATCCGGCTCACTGCCGAACACCTGAAAGGCAACCGGCTTCTCATCCTCATCCACATACAGAAGCTGATCAGTCTTCTTGTCGCCATAATACAGACCCTTGCCGCTGACCATTTCGGAATATACTAAAGCCGCTCCCATCCTGCGGCATAGCTTTCGGGTGGGAGCGTCTGTAATTCCTGCAAGTGGAGCCAAGAGAAACGGATTTTCCAATTGTACATTTCCGATTTTAAGCTCTTTACTCATTCTTTTATTTTTCCTTATTAACTCTCTGTGGTTTTCTGTTCTTCTGATATATCAGTTCCAGACCCTCAAGTGTCAGCATCTTGTCCACATAATCTATGCAGTCAACTCCGCTGTCAATCAGGGTGGACAGACCGCCTGTTGCTACAACTGTAACCGGTTTATCAGAAGCGGAGATTTCCTTAAGCTCCTTTTTCATTCTCTTCACAACGTAGTCCACCATTCCCATGTGGCCATAAACCAGACCGGACTGCATGCTCTGAATTGTATTCTTGCATATAGTCTGTCCCGGTTCTTCCAGATCAACTCTCGGAAGCTGTGAAGTCTTTTCAAACAGGGCTTCGGATGAAATCTTAAGTCCGGGTGCAATGGTGCCGCCAAGGTACTCAGCCTTTTCTGTCACTGCACAGAAGGTGGTTGCCGTACCGAAGTCGATGATAATCAGCGGACCGCCGTACTTATGTAACGCTGCAACAGCATTTACGATTCTGTCTGCCCCAACCTGCTTGGGGTTGTCATATTTTACAACAAGACCTGTCTTTACACCTGACTCAACGGTAATTGCACGCTTGTTGAAATACTTCATAGACAGGTGCTGCAGTGTGAACAGCATGGAAGGAACAACAGATGAAATAATAACATCAGCTACATCTGCAGTCTTCAGTCCTTCATATTCAAATAACTGATTTACAATCATGCCGTATTCGTCTGCACTCTTACGGACATTTGTTTCCAGTCTCCAGTTGGTAATTAACTCTCCGTCTTTAAAAACTCCAAGTACGATGTTACTGTTACCAACGTCAAAAGCTAATAGCATAATTCTTTCTCCATCAAATATTAAATTTTTACTTTACGACTCTGTCGAGTCTCTTAAGTGCCAG
>JBJESZ010000096.1:0-6108 GCA_051883055.1 Emergencia sp. | reverse complement strand
TCCATCAAATATTAAATTTTTACTTTACGACTCTGTCGAGTCTCTTAAGTGCCAGAGCCATTGTCAATCCCGGAATTACTCTGTTTCCGGTGATTTCAGCTCCCAGAATATCGTTAATCTTCTTCAGACGATACTGTACCGTATTAGTGTGGATTCCCATAAACTCGGAGGTTTTTCCGCTGTTCATGCCCGCATCCAGTACAAAGGTCTCCAGAGTCTCAAGCAGCTGCTTTGCCTTATTTTCTCCTACTTCCTTTCTGAACGGTTCCAGCAGATCCATGTATGTCTTCTTCATGTATCCGCCCTGAACCTGGAGGTTTATGCAGTTGGATACAAGCGCAAGCTCGTACTTTGTGAATACTCTCTTATATGGGAAAACACTTTCCACAAACGGCCATGTCTCACCGATAAGTCTGAAGGCATCTCCTGCCCCTTCGATTCCGTCGATACCTGTTGCATGGAAGATTCTGACGCCCTTCTGACCTGCCTTGAGCCTGTCGTACAGTCTCAGACATTTAGCCTTTTCAGGTTCATCCTCCTCCGAAGCCTTTACCTTGCCGGCTCTCAGCACGATTCCGTACGTTTCATCGCCTTCATCCAGTCTGAGAACACTAATCTTCTCCTGCTTCTCGTATTCGTGAATAACGTCATTTCCGTACTTTGTATCGATTCCCTTCGCATGAAATACACTCAGGATGTCGTCAGCCTTGATATCTATCTCGTCTCTCAGAGAATAAGCGAGAGACTTGTTGTTTCTTATGAGAGCCTTGATGAATTCAGCCTTGACATCTCTTTCAGGGGAATACTTCCACATACCTATCGCCAGCTCGATAATCTCAGCCAGCTTGGTCATCTCGCCCTGTGAATAGTTATCCTCGTTATCCACAAGAAGAAGGAAGCATTTCTCTCCGTTTATGCTTATAGTTCCCCAGTAGGTTATCACTCCGTCAACATCCACGAAGGTATATTTTCCTGAACTGTCAAACTCCCGGGATTTACCCAGCTTGATAGCATCAGCAACGGTAATGATCTGCCTTGTTTCCACGGTCAGAATCGGATTGAAGTCCTTGGACAGAAGTACCATCTGGAACTCGTTGCTTATTGCCGCTTTACGGATGGCTGTTTCAAAGGTCTTGTGCTTCTCAAAGTTCAGCAGATGATATATCGTATTGTTAATCAGACCGTTCTTGAAGCTGTCACCGTAAAGGAGACTGTCCATTATCTGTTCAATGGCATCTGAATACTCAACCTTGCTTTCAGCAGGAATAATCACAATCGGAAGTCCCGCCTGCTGACCGATCTCGTCCAGCTTACCCCTCATCACAGGTGATTTTTTACTTACGTGAAATACTGCCAGAGCACCGACTCCTCTTCGAGCCAGACCCTCCACAACCTGACGCTGCTTGTCCTCACTGTCCTCCATTCCATAGAAGGAGGTCAGTACCATCTGTTCTTTAATGCCGTTCTGTTCTATTGCGGTTTCAACATCCTGAGCATCCATAACGGATACCGAACGGATTCTGTTGTCTGTATTTCTTTTTGCCCCTACCAGAATGCCGCCGCTAAAGGCATCCAGTCCGAGACAGTCATTAACTGTAATTCTCATAAAGCACCCTCTATTCTTCGTCAGCCATCTTATCGTCCTCCGGATCAGACTCCTCCGGAGCTTCATTATTCTGTTCTTCCTCTGCAGCAGCGGCACCGTCACTACCTTCGCCGGCATCACCGCCGGCAGCGTCTGTACTGTCATCCCTCATATAGTCGGTATCAAATTTGGCCAGTTCCTCGGCTTCCTTCTTTTCCGCTTCTATACGAAGTCTTTCTGACTCAGCAGCCTCTTCCTCATCTGTCTTCTTCTTTGCATCCTGCTCTTCTTTTACAAGCTTAACAAGACCATCGGCATCCATTTCCCCATTGTACAGAGCCTCGAACTGCTTTCCGTCTATTGTCTCAACCTGAAGCAGCGCATTTGCCAGATTTTCAAGAACATCATCGTGCTCCTTAAGAATCTTAGTGGCAAGATCGTAAGCCTCAGAGATGATTCTTCTGATTTCATCGTCAATCTGCTGAGCAGTTGCTTCAGAGTAATTGCTGCGGGTTGTGAAATCATTACCAAGGAATACCTCTCCGTCTCCACCGTAGTTTACGTTACCCAGCTTCTCGGAGAATCCGTACATAGTAACCATTTCTCTTGCAACATTTGTAGCCTGCTTGATGTCACCGGATGCTCCGATTGAGATGTCGTCAAGCTTCAGGCTCTCAGCAACTCTTCCGCCCATGCATGAGACGATGTAGTTGAACATCTGCTGCTTTGTCTCAAACAGCTTATCATCTTCAGGCAGGTACATGGTATATCCGCCTGCTCTTCCTCTCGGAACAATTGTAACCTCGTGAACCTCAAGATGCTTTGGAAGTGATCTTGCGACAATCGCATGGCCTGCTTCATGGTAAGCCGTAAGCTTTCTGTCCTCTTCAGAAACGCTTCTGGACTTCTTCGCAGGTCCCATTTCAACCTTTCTGATAGCCTCCTCGATTTCCTCCATGCGGATGAAGCGTCCGTTTCTTCTGGCCGTTATCAAAGCCGCCTCATTCAGGATATTCTCAATATCCGCCGGAGTTGAACCCATAGTACGTCTTGCCAGGATTTCCGGTGTAACGTCCTCAGCCAGAGGTTTATTCTTTGAATGAACCTTGATGATTGCTTCTCTTCCCTTCACATCAGGAAGACCGATAACAATCTGTCTGTCGAATCTGCCCGGTCTCAGAAGTGCCGGGTCAAGAACGTCAGGTCTGTTTGTAGCTGCCATAATGATAATACCGGAGTTCTCACCGAAACCGTCCATTTCAACCAGCAGCTGGTTCAGTGTCTGTTCTCTTTCGTCGTTTCCGCCGCCAAGACCTGCACCTCTCTTACGTCCCACAGCATCGATTTCATCGATGAAGACGATACAAGGTGAGTTCTTCTTAGCCTGTTCAAACAGGTCTCTTACTCTTGATGCACCAACGCCGACAAACATTTCCACGAAGTCGGAACCGCTTATTGTAAAGAACGGAACTCCCGCCTCTCCGGCTGTCGCCTTGGATACATATGTTTTACCTGTTCCCGGAGGACCTACAAGAAGCACACCCTTCGGTACTCTCGCTCCGACCTCCTTGTATTTTCTGGCATCCTTAAGGAAATCGACGATTTCAGCCAGTTCTTCCTTTTCCTCGTCAAGTCCCGCCACATCGTCAAAGGTGATTTTCTTTCCGTCACCCTTGTACATTCTGGCTTTACTCTTACCGAAAGAAAATGCCTTTCCGTTTCCTCCCTGATTCATCATAATATAGAACAGGAATCCAAGAGCCAGAATCATAACCAGTGTAGGCAGCAGACTCATAATCGTTGAGCCTGAGCTTGGTTTCGGCGTCTCCATTCGGATTTTGTTTTCTTTTATCTGAGGGAAAATATACTCCTCTTCCAGATAGCTTATTTCGATGATACTGTTAACATAGGTGTAGATGTATTCATTCTCTCCGATCTTAGCAGTTATCTTGTTGTCAGCGATCGTAATCTCCGATACCTTTTCCTTTTCCAGATAGTTTGACATTGTCGAGAATTTTACCTGTTTGTAGGTGCCTTTACCGTTCCCTCCGTAAAAGGCCGCGGCTGCAAGAACTACTGCAAAAATCAACAGGTAAATGATGATATTCTTCGTTAGTCTTTTCAATTTCTTTCCCCTTCCGTCTGTATCTTATTGATATATATGTGTAAATACACAGAAAAATAGTCTATAAATTGTATCATAAATCACAAAAAGTTTCAATACAAATCACTTTTTTTGTGTCATCATCTAATTTATAATTTCCGCAAAACCTTCCCTTGTCATTCCACGGCAGAATCCACAGAACCTCGTGACCGATTTTCACCAGCTTCACCCTGTCGCGCTCGTCCTTAGGAATCTTTCTGTCTATAAAATAGTCCTGAAGCTTCTTCCTTTTATCACCGCCAAGAGGCAGATAATCTCCGGCCTCCCTGCATCCGAGAACTATTCTCTTTTCGCATCCTGTACCGAGGGCTTCGCACATATGGTCATAGTCAAAGACTGCGTTTCTCTTCTCAGAGTCCTTCACCCTGTTTCTGTCAAGTTCACGCGCATCCATAATCTTCACACGAAGACAGATGCCGGAAGAAGACTTTTCATCCTCGCGACGGCAAAGCTTGAAATCACCGTAGTTTCTCGCAGCATAATATCCCTTTGGAAGATCCGTTCTCGCCGATGGGCTGCTGCTTTCCATTATGCTTTCACAGCCCTCAAAATGCGCATATGAAATATCCTCTGTCAGACCGATTTTCTTCAGTGCCAGCGAAATAACCCTTCTTCTCACAGCTCTGTGACAGTCCTTCAGCTTCTCACCATCGAGAAGTACACAGCTCTCTGTCTCACTTTTCACCATTTCCCGATAGGTCTTCTCCGCCTGAGCCCAAATGTAGTCGCTGTCCGCAGCGGCAGCCTTTCCCATTCTGATAATTGTATCCTTAATATTCGAATTATATTCCTTTTCCAGATAGGGAATAAGCTCCAGCCTGATTCTGTTTCTCGTATATATCGGCTGGCTGTTCGTATGATCCATACACGGCTCCAGCCCCTTTTCCCGGCAGTACTCAAGTACCTGTGCCTTCGTCACATCCAGAAGAGGTCTCACGATTCTGTAGCCCTCCTCATCGGTTCGCTCGTAGCTGATGCCTGCCAGACCGTCCACACCTGTTCCGCGCAGAATTCTGAACAAAACCGTCTCGGCCTGATCGTCCGCGTTCTGTGCAACAGCAATCCTGATATCATCTTTTGCTGCTCCACTGCTGCAGATTTCACCTGCAACCTTAGAAAAAGCCTCGTATCTGACCTTTCGTCCCGCTTCCTCAGAGGTTATTCCCTCCTCGTCTGCAATGGCCCGGCAGTCCACCACAAAGCTTCTGCACTCAAGATTGTTGTCTGCACACAGTTTTTCAACATAGGCCTGATCCCGCTCGGCTGCTCCCGGCCTGAATTTATGATTTACATGCACCGGATGGATGGTCAGATTCATCTCCTCTGCCAGTTCCATAAGGCAATAAAAAAGGCACACTGAATCGGGTCCTCCTGAGAGTCCCAAAACAATGTGCTGATTATCTCTTATAAGATTGTGCTCTTCAATAGTTTTCTTTACCTGCTTCATACATTTATTATACCACCGCAACAAGAACTGTCAAATCATCCCGCTCCTTTATTCCATATTTTTCAACCGCTTTATTTATTATCAGCTCTGCGATTACCCCCGGGTCACTGCTGCCGATTTCAGTCAGCCGTTCTATGAGCCATCTGCATTCTCTGTCATTTCTGTCACAGTCGCTTACACCGTCTGAAACCATTACAAGCACATCGCCCTTTGCCAGCTTCAGATCCAGATATTCCAGCCGTACAGGGGCTGCTACTCCTATCGGCGGAGCCGGTCTCTTGATGATGGCAACCCTGCCCTCATGCTTTACAAATGTAGACGATGCACCCATCTTGAAAATATGAGCCCTTCTGTTGGAACGGTTAATAACAGTCAGATCCAGACTTGCAAACATCTCACCGTCATTTTCAGCCATAAGAATCTCATTTACTGTCCTCAGTGCGAGATCCACGTCGAAGCCTGCCTTAAGGAGTTTTGACAGAGTAGAGACAACCATCTGACTAGTGGGCGCCGCTTCTTCACCCTTGCCCATGCCGTCGCTCAGAATCAGCCCCTGCCTGTTGCCGTCGAAGCTGAATGACAGGGCGCTGTCCCCGGACACCTGACCCATGGCGTAGCCCGCAACGGCCACGTTCACACTGCATCCGCAGTCAGACCTGACCCCAAGCTCCTCCTGACGTGTTTCATCCATAAACCTGTCGGTAACCCTGGCAAGAGCCTCGAACTGGCAGGCTACAGCACGCTGAACCGGAGATCCTTCTGAGCAGACACGTCCCAGGCTGCGAAAGAGTTCCCTCTTCATCCTCAGGTGCCGTCTCAGGCTTAGCAGCTCCTCATCCTCCCGGCGAACCTCCTCAGGTGAGATTGTTTTTTCTATGGTATACCATATGCTCCCCAGGAAATCCGACGGAA
>JBJESZ010000095.1:0-28832 GCA_051883055.1 Emergencia sp. | reverse complement strand
AAGCGTTTTCAACGCTTACGGCCAACAATTATGAAATTAGGTGTAAAACTTCCGGTATGGAACAGACCATGGCATATTAGGTGGAAACACATTGAGTTGATTTCTGTCAACAAAAAACTCCACAACAACTTGACACCGTCTTGCCATGTGGGCATATTGACATATTAAAATAAAGTAGTATACTGGTAACGTTACAAGAATTGTTTCAGGGCGAGGTGAAAGTCCTCACCGGCGGTAATCAGAGCTGATATCTGCGAGTCCGCGAGCCGAAAGGCAGAACCGGTTAGATTCCGGTACCGACGGTATAGTCCGGATGAAAGAAACGATGCTCATCATTATTTTGAGTTGACTTAAACCCTTCGAATGCAGTTCGGAGGTTTTTTATGTTTGAAGCAATCCTGTAATCAACACATTAACATATATGGAGGTATTTTCTATGACTAATGAACAGAACAAAACTGTAAAATTATCCAAAATGGCGATGCTTGCGGCAATATCAATTGTCCTGGTGTTACTGATACACTTTCCGCTGATTCCGGCAGCACCGTTCCTGGAATATGACCCGGCAGATATACCAATCTACATTGGAACATTTGCATTTGGACCTGTAGCCGGTGTAATACTGACAGTCGTGGTTTCTGTAATTCAGGGACTGACAGTAAGCGCAGGCGGCCAGATCTGGGGAATTATCATGCATATTATAGCTACAGGCTCATTTGCGATTGTAGCAGGAAACATATACGGAAAGCACAAAACAAAGAAGAGTGCCGTTCTTGCACTTGCAGCGGGCGTAATTGTAATGACAATCGTAATGTGCGGCTGCAATCTTGTCATCACACCGATATATACCGGTATGCCAAGAGAGGCTGTAATGGCTATGATTCCTACGGCGGTTCTTCCTTTTAATCTTTTAAAGGGCGGAATAAATGCAGTTATTACATTCATTCTGTACAAAAGAATTTCCAGATTTCTGCACAAATAATGAAAGAGAAGTCATGAATGGTATTGGTGAAGCGGATGATTGTTATTCCGTAAACAGCCTGAAATGATTACGCTGTGTTTCGAGGATACCTGTTTTTTGGAGTTTTGATATTTCGACGGACATTGCGGCACGGTCGACGCACAGATAGTCGGCAAGCTGCTGGCGGTTGAACGGTATGTTGAACTCCAGGCTGCCCTGACGCACAGATTCTGCAGAGAGATATGACATAATCTTGTCTCCTGTGGAACGCTTGCTCATATGGGTGATTTTATCGTTAAAGAGGAGAATCTTACCGGAGAGAACAGCGACAAGATTTTGAATAAGCTTATTGTGATGCTGACAGGCTGACGGACAGACTGTCAGCATTTTTCTCAGGTTCAGGAACAGGAGCTCGCAGTCTTCGCTGGCGACGACACTGATATTCAGCACTGCTTCAGGGAGGATGGCAAAGGGTTCAGCAAAGAAACCTCCGGGAGTGATTCTGGTCATGATGTTTCTATGTCCCCAGAGATCCTCCTGGACTATGAGAGCGGAGCCGGAAAGAAGCAGACCCATGTTCTCGGTAGTGTCTCCGGAGCGTAAAATGTACTCATCCTTTGCAGCTTTTACAGGTTTCGCATTTATGCAGTTTAAGGCTGTGAGGATTTCTTCATCGGCCATGCCGGCGAATAATTCTGATTTTTTTAATACAGGCAAAAATTTCTTCATAAATTTTTCTCCTTTGTTTGATTTCAAACAGATTTATTTCAGTTAGTGTACTACAATGGGCACATAAATACAACAGATTATTACCGAGAGAGGAGTAAAATAAAAATGATTAGAAAGATTATTAAAATTGATGAAGAAAAGTGTAACGGTTGTGGGCTTTGTGCCAATGCCTGCCACGAAGGCGCAATCGGTATGGTAAACGGCAAGGCAAAGCTTCTAAGAGACGACTTCTGCGACGGCCTGGGGGATTGTCTTCCTGCATGCCCGACAGGTGCAATCTCATTTGAGGAAAGAGAGGCGGCCGCATACGATGAGGCGGCGGTCAAAGCCAACATGGACGCAAAGGCTCAGGCTTCCGGCGACGCACATCACAATGCGAACGAAAATCGTGGGCATGCTGCGCACCTCCATGCAGGTGGCGGATGCCCGGGCTCAAGAATGGCCACATTCAACAGAACGCAGGATGGCGGTGCCTGCTGCGACGGAGGAGCGACTGGGGGAATTGCCGGCAACACTGATGCTGCACCTGCTTCAAATGGTGTGCTGCCCGTATCTCAGCTCAAACAGTGGCCTGTCCAGATTAAGCTTGCACCGGTAAACGCGCCGTATTTCAATGGAGCTAAGCTTCTGGTTGCAGCCGACTGTACTGCCTACGCATTTGCAGGCTTTCACGAAAAGTTCATTAGGAACCACATCACGCTGGTAGGATGTCCTAAGCTGGACGATGTTGATTATTCAGAAAAACTGACTGAAATCATCAGAAACAATGATATCCGGAGTGTACATGTTGTCCGCATGGAGGTTCCATGCTGCGGAGGCATAGAAAATGCCGTTAAGAAAGCTTTGATGGATAGTGGAAAGTTTATCCCATGGCAGGTGACTACTATTTCTATTGATGGGAAGATATTAGATTAATCGTAATAATATGAGAGATGAAAAGCCTTCTGTGGTTCTGTCGACCATGGAAGGCTTTTTAGATGGCTTATTTTGAATATTAGTTAGGTTATTTTTAGGTTGATTTCGCAATTATGTTTTGGATGGGGCTGTTTGGCAGCCCCTTTTTTGGAGTAATATTTCACGAGGAAATATAAATTGAATATGATTATTTACTTTTATGTTTTGGAAAGTAAGCAAATGACTTTTGTGGGTTGTTTACTGTGGTGGCAGTAGGAATACCAGCATCTGAGCTGTAGTTGTTCCGATGTTAGTAACTGACTTAGGGCTGCCTGCTGCGATATGAACGCTGTCGCCTGCGGTCAAAACTGTTTCAGCCTCGTCTTCGCCTTTGAACATAAGTGTTCCTTCAACTACGTAGTAGACTGATTCTAATGGAGCAGGACCGAAGTCTGTGCCGCCGCCGTTTGGTAAGAAGTGGGATAAACCTGTTACCAGTCTTCCGCCGTCAACGTCTGCAGGATCATGAAGTCTGCACAGTTTGCATTCATGATGTCCCGGTGCTTCATAAGTATAGTATTCATCTTTCTTTGTAATCTTGTAACCTGCCATGTTATTATTCCTCCATTGTTTTCTGGTTTCTGTTTACAACCTTATCCTATATCAAAGCTCACAAAAAGGGAAATTCAGAAATTGACAGGTTGTTATACAAAAATGGAATATGCAGAACACTTATGCGGACTTTGTATAGGGCTATGTAATAAGAGAATTGGAATATTTTGCGAATATAAAGTATCCTTTATTTAGATAAAGAATTGCAGTGAGAATTAAACTATAAGGAGAAGACAATGAATAACCGATTACTTATGAAATCCAAAGACTCTATTCAGAGGACAGTAGACGGTCTTTACAAGGATTTAGAAAGAAGAGTAATGACGAGCCCTCCGGGCCAGTGCCCTGTTGACCTGGTTGCGGCATTTCTCAGACTTAGTCATGCACAGAGCTGTGGTAAATGTATACCTTGCCGTGTAGGCCTTGGACAGCTACAGATAATTATAGACGATATTCTGGAAATGGGAACAGAAACTGACCCGTCCCAGCTGAAGCTGTTAAAAGAAACTGCAGAAACTATCAGCACGACGGCAGACTGTGCCATAGGGTTTGAAGCAGCGAATATGGTACTAAGCGCTATTGACGGATTTAAAGAAGATTTTGAGTCTCATATCGAGAATCATACCTGCGCAAAGAGCATTACTAATGCGGCTACCCCGGTTCCATGTGTAGCACACTGCCCTGCCGGTGTGGATGTACCGGGATATATCGCACTTGTACTTGCAGGAAAGTATAAGGAAGCTGTACAGCTGATAAGAAAGGATAATCCTTTTCCAACTGTATGTGCACTGATATGTGAGCACCCATGTGAGAGCAGATGCAGAAGAAACCTTATTGATGCACCGCTGAATATCAGAGGACTGAAGAGATTCGCGGTTGATAACTGCGGTGATACACCTGTTCCTGAAAAGATGGACAATACGGGAAAGAAAATTGCCGTTATCGGTGGAGGTCCGTCAGGGCTCTCTGCAGCATATTTCTTAAGCATTATGGGTCACGAAGTAACTGTATTTGAAAAGAGAGCTCAGCTGGGCGGAATGCTAAGATATGGAATTCCAAGCTACAGGCTTCCAAGAGAAAGACTTCAGTGGGATATTGATGCCATCATTTCTACAGGTGTACAGGTTAAATGTAACTATGACGTTTCTACACATGAGGCAATCGAAGAAATCAGGGAAAACTACGATGCGGTATATATCTCTATAGGATCACATAATGCAAAATCGATTGGTATTCCGGGAGAATATGCGAAGGGTGTTATTCCGGCGGTAGAAATGCTGAGAGGTATCGGAGACGACGCTATGCCTGATTTCAACAATAAGGCGGTAGTTGTAATCGGTGGAGGTAATGTAGCAATGGACGTTGCGAGAACAGCTAAACGTCTGGGCGCTTCTGATGTAAGTATTGTTTACAGAAGAAGAAAAGATGATATGACTGCACTGCCTGACGAGATTAACGGAGCAGTTGCTGAAGGATGTACACTTCGTCAGCTGGAGGCTCCGTCAAGAATAGAAACTGACAAGCATGGAGAGGTAAAGGCTCTCTGGGTACAGCCTCAAATGATTGGAATGGCTGACAAAAACGGCAGACCTAAGCCGTCACCGACATCCGCACCGGAAGAAAAAATCCCTTGCGATATCATCATTTCTGCCATCGGACAGGCTACAGACATCGGATTCTTTGAGGAGTATGGTATTCCTGTTTTCCGTGGAAACATTATGGCCAAAAACGACTCAGTTGTTGACAGCGTAAAGGGAACCTATGCAGGCGGAGACTGTGTAACAGGTCCGTCAACAGCTATTAATGCAATTGCTGCAGGTAAGGTTGCGGCGGCAAATATTGATGCATACCTGGGATACAACCATGAAATTACTGCGGATGTTGAAATTCCTTTACCTACCCCTCACGACAATCCTCGAGGAGGAAGAATCGAGCTGAAGGAAAGATACGCAAAACAGAGAGGAAACGACTTTGATGAAGTTGAACAGGGACTGGATCTGGAAGAAGCTATTATGGAAGCAAGAAGATGCCTGCGCTGTGACTACCATGGCTTTGGCTCGTTCAGAGGAGGGAGAGAAAACAAATGGTAAAGCTGACAATTAACGGACAGGAAATCTGTGTAAAAGAAGGCACAACAATAATGGAAGCGGCAAAGAAGGTCGGCATCGATATTCCACATCTTTGTTACCTGAAAGAGATAAATGAAATTGGCGCATGTCGTGTCTGTGTGGTTGAAATTGAGGGCATGAATACCATGGCGACTGCGTGTAATACGGTATGTGAAGAGGGAATGGTTATTCACACAAACAGCCCAAAGGTCAGAAAAAGAAGAAAAACAAATGTTGAGCTTATACTTTCGGACCATAGATCAAATTGTTCGAGTTGCATAAGAAGTGGAAACTGTACTCTTCAGAAGATTGCAAACGATATTGGAATCATCGAGAACCACTATGAAAACACAGCTGAAGTAGTCAGATGGGATTTCAATGTGCCATTAATAAGGGATGCGTCTAAGTGCGTAAAGTGTATGCGCTGCATTCAGATTTGCGAAAAGGTTCAGGGGCTGGGTGTATGGTCCCTTATCGGTTCCGGATACAGAACAACTATTGGCGTAAAGAACGGCGAGAAAATAAACGATGTTGACTGTGCACTCTGTGGTCAGTGTATTACTCACTGCCCGGTTGGTGCACTGAGAGAAAGAGATGACAGAAAAGAACTTCATGATATACTTGACGATCCTGAAAAGATTACCTTAGTTCAGGTTGCACCGGCAGTAAGAACTGCATGGGGTGAACAGATCGGATTAGCGGATAAAGATGCAACAATGGGCAAAATGGTCTGTGCATTAAAGAAAATAGGCATAGATTACGTGTTTGATACGACGTATTCCGCAGACCTTACAATTATGGAGGAAGGGTCAGAGTTTCTTCAGAGACTGCAGAACCGTAACAGACATACCTGGCCGATGTTCACATCATGCTGTCCGGGATGGGTTCGCTTCGCTAAGACACAGTATCCTGAACTGGTAAAAGATCTTTCAACCGCGAAATCACCGCAGCAGATGTTCGGCGCAATGTCAAAAACATATATGGCTCAGAAGCTGGGAGTCGATCCTGAACGGATTTACTCGATTTCCATCATGCCTTGCACAGCTAAAAAGTACGAAAGAAGTGTAGCTGAAGTAAATGATGCAGGTCATGGCTCAGATGTCGATCTGGTTCTTACAACAAGAGAACTGGTAAGACTTATCAAAGATGATAATATCAAACCTGAGGATCTTGTTGATACGCCGTTTGATGATTTCTTTGGTGAAGGGACAGGAGCAGGGGTAATCTTTGGAGCAACAGGCGGTGTAATGGAAGCGGCCCTGAGAAGTGCATACTTCCTTGTAACAGGTGAGAATCCGGATGCTGATGCGTTTAAGCAGGTTAGAGGTATGGACGGATGGAAGGAAGCCAAATTCGACCTGGCAGGAACAGAACTCAGCATAGCCGTTGCCAGCGGTCTTGGAAATACAAGAAAGCTCCTTGAAGCCATTAAAAAGGGCGAAGTCGCCTATGATTTTGTAGAAATCATGGCATGTCCGGGCGGTTGTGTCGGCGGAGGCGGACAGCCGTTCAGGGATGGAGAAGAGAAGGCCGGAGAGAGAGCAGAAAAGCTATATGGCCTTGATAAGGTGAACAATCTGAGATTCTCTCATGAGAACCCGACAGTTCAAATGACTTATGCAGAGTATCTTGACAGTCCTCTGTCACACAGAGCGCATGAGCTGCTTCATACCGAAATAGAAAACTGGGATTTAAACATGATACAGAATAGATAAATGCCAAAAAACAAAGAGGTGCAGATTCGAAAAAATGAATCTGCACCTCTTTGTTTTCCGGGAGGTAAACTCCTCAGACAAAGTAATAGGGCGATGGATCATAATGTCCATCGCCCCATACGTGATATGTAAATGGAGTTAAGATAAATTGCTGTGTCTTTTCTTTAATATGAATGCACATACAAGGCCGACCACAGATAATGCTGCGCCGATTATGTATGCCTGCGAGTAACTGTAAACATCACCGTTCACTGAAACTAATGATGTGGCAAGCCTTGGGCCGATAAGAGACGCAATTGCAAAAGCAATATACATGAATCCAAAGTTTACAGTCAGGTTCTTATAGCCAAAGAAATCTGCTGTCATCGGAGTCAGCAATGTTGCGAAACCGCCAAAGCAGGAGGCTGTAAGAGCGAGGAATGCCACTACTAATACTCCTCCGGAGATCAGTGAAAGAGCACCCATGCAAAGTGCTGCGAAAGCACATAAAATAATCATTACATTGTAAATGCCAATTTTAGTTGAAACTGTTCCCCAGACAAGACGTCCGACAGTGTTAAACAGTGTGATTACTGAAACACAGAGAGCAGCATGTACTGCAAAGGTTCCACCTGCAGTGTTTGCGACAATTCCCTTTGCCTGGCTGATTGCCAGCATACCGGATGTAAGCGAAAGAGCAAAGCCGATTAACATCAGCCAGCATGTGGATGTTTTCATCATTTCACTTCTTGTTTTGTCAGGAACGAGCGTTTTTGGCTTTGAGCTCGCTTCTTCCTTTTTAGTATCCCCACTCCGGAATGATTCCGCATATCCTTCAGGGATATCTTTCAAAAGACAGCTCATTGCAAGAATAGCAACCAGGTAAACTGCCCCCAGTATCTTAAATGTAGTAGCAAGGGACAGGCCGTTTATCAGGCTCTGAGCAACAGGTGCCCATATTACGGCACCTGATCCGTAAGCGGCTGCCATCATTCCCGAGGCAAGAGATCCCTTGTCAGGGAGTACTTTTACTGAGTAAGACATCATCTGCGGATAGATGAAACCAACACCGACACCTGCGAGAATGCCGTAGAATAAGTAAAGCATAGGTAAACTTGTCACGAATCCACAGCTGAAAAGTCCTACACCGTACAATATGCCTCCTACGATAATGTTCTGTCTTACTGACAGCTTCTGAATAACAGGAGCCAGGGGAACCGGAGACAGGCATGAGAATGAAACCTGTAATGTGTACGCAATGGCGATGGCAGATGGTGCCCAGTCTGGATTATTCTGCATAATAGAAGATTGCAGAATTGACCAGGAATAGCCAAAGCCGGCGCAGAATGCTGTAATCAAAGCTGCAGTGAAAATAATGCTGCGCCTCGACTTGAAATTTTCAATTGTCATATATTTACCTCTATAATTAAAGTAAAAGGGGCATTTAAACAAATGCCCGCCTTTAGAATAATACTTTTGCTGTAATTAGTCTTCCTTCTTTGGTCTGTAAGGAGTCTGTGGCTTAAGCTCGAATGGATTTTCGATTTCGCCGGCTTCAACCTTCTTGAACCATTCAGCAGCTCTCTTAGGCATGTTAACCCACAGATCCTTGTTCATTGGCTGCTGCATGTCAGTTGTTGCATAACGGTAGTCGTTTACACGGCTGATGTACTTTTCATCCTGCTGAGCAGAGTTTTCGTCGCCCAGTTCACCTGCAGCAACACGAAGAAGTGAAGCATACTGTTCGGAAACTGTGTGAAGCTTTAAGTCATCAACTAACAGCTTCTTAAGCGGACGCTTAGCCAGGTTGGACATGATTGTTCTGTTTTCGTAAGACATAGTCTTCCACATACGAGCGATTTCCCAAGCTCTGTCCATTGCTGTTCCCTTCTTAACTACTTCTGAAACCATTCCCCAGTCTGATAACTGCTGAGCAGTGATCTGACGAGTTGTCATCATGTAGTAGTTACCTCTCTTAGTTCCAAGATAGTGCTGGCACATTAATCCCATGGCATCTCCAGGTACCAGACCTCCCTGAGCATGAGGAACTTCGATAACTGTATCGTCAGCTACGATTGTAACGTCGCTTAGGAAAGCTGAATCCCAGTGGAATCCGGGACCTGACATAACACCGATTGTAGGAACGTCCAGGTCGAACACCATGTTCTTGATAAGGTTTGTGTCATCGAAGTACTGGTGCTGGAAACGTTCAGTTGGAAGTTCTGAGTAAGTATCCCAGCCGTTAGGATCTGATTCAATCATCCATGTGTCACCGATGTGAGTGAAGATGATGATTTCGTTCTTCATATCCATTGAAATTGTACGTACAAGGTTTGGAATAGCTCTGTGTGACATTCCGCTGTGGCACATCTGGTGATCGTTAGTCTTCCATGTTACCTGAAGAATTCCGTCCTCACGGTACAGGTCAGCAAAATCCTTAAACCATTCTTTGTATTCTTCAAGTTCAGGCATTTTCACATAAGGTGCTAAAGGCTTATTGTTTTCCATTATTATTTCCTCCTAGAATCTTTTACATTTTACCTTTCGTTTTAAGTGAAGCTGTTCGCTTTGTTTGTTAAGCGAAGTATAGCATGAGGGAATGTCATAATGGAAATTCAGAAAATGTATGTTGTTATGTATAAATTGCATAACACAGAAAACAGATTATCCGGGGGCTTTTACGGCAACGGTTTTCTGATGTGCAGCTCGTTAATCACTTCTGTAAGCCAGCTGTTTACGCAATCCTTTTTATTTTCCGGTAAAGCACCCGGATTATAATAGAAGCTTAGAAAATCGTAGGGACTCTCGCTGCTTGTCCGAACAGAAATGCCGTCTTTTACAAAGTAGCCGCCGATGCACATAGAGTCGACGCTGTAGCCCATGTCCTCCGGCTGAAGGATTTCTTCTATTATACGCTGCATGATGTTGAAGTCGTCCTCTCCGGAATAACCGTTTACGGTCACCAGAAGAAATCCGTTTTTCATAGGGTATTCGCTGTAAGGTTTCATTTTTTTCCCTCCAAATAAAATAGTCTGTTTCTGGGGGTTTTGATGCCGGGTGGCGGCACCGCAAAACCCCTTGCATATTGTAAAACGCGGAAGGGGCGAATGGTTATAAGATTTCGACATAAGGGGTGCTCCTTTTCAGAATAACCCTTCGGCGGCAAAGTGATGTACAATGTAGCCAATCAAAACTGACAAATTATCATTTCACTTTTAAATTACGAGAGGAGCTACATAAAATGGGAAAAACAATTATTACAGCGGCACTTACAGGCGCTATTACACCACACGGATATGATGTACCGGAAACACCGGCAGAAATTGCAGCATGTGCATATGAGTGCTGGAAGGCAGGAGCAGCGGTTGTTCATCTTCACATGAGAGATGAACAGGGTGCCGGAGTTATGGATCCGGTAAAGTTCTATGAGACAATCAAGCTGATCCGTACAGAATATCCTGACTGCGACGTTATTATCAACTGTACATCTTCTGGAGACAACAGAGTATCTGATGACTCTCCATATGGAAATGCAGTTCGTATGCTGCACCATAAGAATGTTCCGGGAATCGAAATGGGTACTTTTGATGCCGGCTCATTTAACTGGGGAATACCGGGAGGAATCTTCTCAAACTCACCTACATTCCTGACAACTCTGGGAAATCTTTATCAGGAAAGAGGAATCAAGCCTGAATTCGAAGTGTTCGATATGGGTATGATTCGTGCAGTTGGTGAGTACTGGAGAAAGGGCATTGTTAAGGCACCGCTTCACTTCCAGCTTTGCCTGGGCGTTATGGGCGGACTTGCAGCAACACCTGCAGATGTTTCTGATATGCTTGCTTACATCAAGAGATTACAGGGTGAAGGAAGCCTTCCTAAGGAGGTAACTGTATCAGGCTTTGGTATCGGAAAGGGACACCTGCCTGTAATGTTTTCATGTCTTGCAAATGACTGTCATATCAGAGTTGGAATGGAAGACAATGTTGTTTACGGAAAAGATAAGGAAGGAAACAAGATTCTTGCAACTAACGTAATGCTTGTTGAACGTGCTGTAAGAGCTGTAGAAAGCTATGGTAATGAGGTTGCAACATCTAAGGAAGCCAGAGAGATGCTGGGAATTCCGGCTCTTGACAGAGAGGCAGTAGTTGAAGCACTTAATAACACAACCGTTGAAATGCTGGAAGCAGCGAAGGCAGAAGCCGGCGAAGTATACGGCACAACATATTTTGCAGCAAAGAGCATGGGCTAATTCGCTGAATTGGAATACTGCTGAATGGAGATAAACAATGGATAGAGGAAAAATAAGAACCAGAGAGGAAATAATCTCAGTATTCAAAGATGGACAGACCATTGCCATCGGTGGACAGGCGGGAGCATATATGCCATGGCAGCTGATTGATATGATTGTTGAAAGTGGTGCAAAGCACCTGACAATATATTCGATCGATTCATCTGACCCTGGCTTTGGAGTTGGCAGACTGATTGAAACAGGACAGGTTGACAGAATGGTTACCACTCACATAGGGACTAATCCGATGACATCGAAGAAAATGCTTGACGGTGAAATAGACATCGAACTGTCACCAATGGGCTCTTTCATGGAAAGAATCAGATGTGGAGGAGCTGGACTGGGTGGCGTGTTAACCAAGACCGGACTGGGAACAGTTGTTGAGGAAGGAAAGCAGGTTATTACAGTCAAGGGGGAGAAATATCTTCTGGAAGAAGCACTTCATGCAGATGTAGCTATTACAAGATGCAGAAGAGCGGACCCGCTTGGCAACCTTGCCTATCACGGTACAGGTACTGCATCGCATCCTGTGATTGCAACCTGTGCGGATATATCAATTGTAGAATGCGACCTTCTTTGTGACCTGAATGAAATCTCTGTAGATGATGTGAAGGTTCCGGGTATGTATGTGGATATGCTTTATCCGGGAGAACAGGAGAGCAACAGACTTATCGGAAGAATTAAAAGAAATATACTGGGGGTAGAATAATGTTAAATAATAGAGAGTTTATAGCGAGAAGATGCGCCCAGTATTTTGAAAAGGGAGCTACTGTAAATTTAGGCATCGGTATTCCGAGTGCGTGCAGTGATTATGCGGATCCTACGGTTGCCTTCCAGACAGAGAACGGTCTGATAGGTGTAGGACCTCTGGCCAAGGAACTGGCAATCTGCGATACCTTCCAGAATGCAGGTGGCATTAACTTTGTGCCTGTAATGGGTGCATCGGCTTTCGACACAGCTTATTCCTTTGCTGTAATAAGAAGTGGAAGAATGGATGCAACGGTTTTAGGTGCGCTGCAGGTATCCAAAGGCGGTGACCTGGCAAACTGGGCAAGTCCGGGGCGTGCATTTGGCATGGGCGGTGCCATGGACCTTTGCAATGGTGCAAAAAAAGTAATCATTGCAATGGAACTGGTGGCAAAAAACGGATCAAAGAAGATAGTAAATGAATGTACTTATCCTCTTACTGCCAAAGGATGCGTTGACCATATTGTAACGGAACAGTGTGTAATCGACGTGACTGAAGAGGGCCTTGTACTGAGAGAGGTAAGGCAGGGTAAAACTCCGGAAGACATTCAGAATCAGGTAGAGCCAGAACTGATTATCCCTGATGACTGGAAGTATATGGAGGAATAAGCGGTTATACATTTTTTACATAACCGGTGGTATTTTGGGAATTTCCATTTGTAAAACTACAGGAATATACTTTAGTTAACACAATGATTTCAAAAACGTACTGACAAAATATTTAAATGTAAAGGAGCGAGAAAAATGAGTTTATTTTGCTTAGAAGGAAAAAATGCAGTCGTAGTTGGCGGAGCAGGCGGAATCGGACAGGCTATCGCTAAAGGATTAGTAGATGCAGGTGCTGACGTTGCAATCGCATCAAGAAGTGAAGAATCTCTTAAGAGAGCAGTAGCGGAACTTAAGGAAGCTACAGGCAAGGATGTAAAGTATTACATCTGCGATGCAACAGACGAAGATGCTGTAAATGCATTAGCAGAGAACACTTTTGCTGATTACGGAAAGATTGACATTCTTGTATGCTCACAGGGCTTCAACAAGAAGTTTGATGCAGTAGATTATCCTATGGACGTGTGGGACGAAATGTTCAGAGTAAATGTTAAGGGCGTAATGATGTGCAACAAGCACTTCGGAAGAAGAATGAAAGAAAACGGCTACGGCAAGATTATCAACCTTTCATCCGTACGTTCATGCATGGCAACATTCCCAATGAAGGGTAATGCAGGTTACTGTGCAACTAAGGGTGCATTAGATATGATTATCAGACAGTGTGCATCAGAATTCGGACCTGAAGTAACTGTAAATGGTATCGGACCTACAGTAACAATGACTCCAATGATGGAAAAGATTGTTCCTGAAGAAGCGAAGGCTGGCATTGCTGCAAGTGTTCCAATGCAGAGAATGCAGCTTCCTGAAGACTGTGCAGGTCCAGCAGTATTCCTTGCCTCAGATGCATCAGGCTATGTAACAGGACAGATCCTGTATGTTGACGGAGGACTGACAGCAATCGGCTAAAATCAAAAAACAGAGCCTTTTAATTGTACTTCTTAAATAAATACAGCGAAAAAACGACCGGAGCTCCGGTCGTTTTTTCGTGTCGTTTTTCTATCTCATCGCTCGTAATATCTCTATGTGAGGCACCGGCCTCCAGGCTATTCTTCCGAAGGATTGCGGAAGAATTCGGCAAATTCCTTCTGGAAAGAAGGGAGTGTAATATTTGAATTATCCTTTTTCCAAAGCAGGATCAGCTCAACTGATGCTATATCGCCCTCCACCGGGACACATACAAGGTCTTTGGCAAGATCTGAACAATGATCGGGCAGGAGAAAACTGCCTACACCGAGACTTGTGTAGAACAGACCTGTTTCCACGTTCGGCACCTCCTGGACGATGTTGCAGTGAACACCATTTTTCTTAAACAGGGACATATTGAAGTCATGAGTAATCGGTGAACTCTTTTTACTGAAGAAAACCATAGGCTCGTTGTCCAGATCCTTGAATGTCACGGAATCTCTATCTGCCAGATGATTATCAGGGGTCGTCACCAGTACCATTCCACAGGTTAGCAGAGTCTCGCTCATATAGTCAGGCATCTGCTGAATTCCTGCGTTGCTCGCGAATATGCAGTCAAGCTCGTTATTGTTAAGCAGCTCCAGCAGCGGATCCAGATCACCTGCACAGAAGCTCAGCTTTACTTCAGGATGGATATCGTTATAGTAGGAACAAAATGATGAAAGAAAAGGCTTGATAGCTGCGCTTAAAAAACCAAGCTTAATTTCTCCGGTAGTGTAGGAGATTGAGTCCTTAACTACTTCAAGTGCATGCTCGTACTTTTCGATAATTTCACATGCCTCCTGAAAGAATATTTTACCTACAGGGGTCAGGTGAACATTGTGTGTGTCTCTTATAAACAGCTTGGCACCCAGGGTTTCCTCCAGGTCATGAATGTGCCGGCTCAGGGCAGGCTGTGTCAGAAACAGCTGATTGGCGGCCTTACTGTAGTTCAGATGTGTTGCCAGAACAATAAATTCGTTAAGTCTGTTAATATCCATATGTACCCTTCCTTTAAATTAGCAAAAAGATTTCTGTCAAATTGTGCCGCAGGTTCTCTGTAGCCGGGAGAACGTGCAAATGGATAAAATTGCACAAGTAACACTCAATTGTCTACATTGTAACATAGCCATGCAATAATATGAAATTTATTCCATAATTTGTTATGTCAATTTTGAATAAGCATTCAAAAATCGGGAATTTCCACTAAATTTGCAATTATGATAATCTACACTTACAAAGAACGAAGTAACCTAGGAGGATAGAAATTATGAGTAGAGAAGTTGTAATTGTGGCTTACGGACGTTCTGCTGTCTGTAAGTCAAGAAAGGGCTCATTCTCCGCAACTCATCCTATCGAGTATTCTGCGCAGGTTTTGAAGGGTGTGCTGAATAAGGTTCCTCAGCTTGATCCGGCGGATATCGAGGATGTAATCGTAGGATGTGCGGTTCAGGAAAAAACAACATCCCTGAACATTGCAAGAGCAATTGTAATGAGAGCTGAGCTCCCTGAGTGCGTATGCGGACATACCATCAACAGATTCTGTTCATCAGGCCTTCAGGCTATTGCAACAGGAGCAAATGCAATCGCTGCAGGCCAGGGTGACGTAATTGTGGCAGGTGGCGTAGAGGATATGACCGGCACATTTGCACCATATCCTGAAGAATATGTTGACCAGTGGCTAAGAGAAAATGAGAGAGGCATATACATGCCAATGGGTATTACTGCTGAAAACATTGTAAAGGACAGAGGTATCACAAGAGAGCAGCTGGATCAGCTAGCTGTGGAGTCAAATGCAAAAGCAGCAAAAGCGCAGTCTGAAGGCAAGCTTGCACCTTCAATTATTCCTGTAACAGTGACAAAGGCTGATGGGGAAGTGGTAACTGTAACTGAAGATGAGGGAATCAGACCGGGAACGACACTGGAAAGTCTTGCAGGCCTCAGAACCTGCTTTATTCCTCAGGAAGAGGGAGGAAAGGTTACAGCAGCAACATCATCACAGACCTCAGACGCTGCAGCTTTCGTAGTTCTTATGGCAAAAGAAAAGGCTGATGAGCTGGGAATCAAGCCGATTGCAAAAATGAAGTCCTTTGCAGTAGCAGGATGCGACGGTACAAGAATGGGACTGGGACCAATATATGCGGCACCTAAAGCATTAAAGAGAGCAGGACTCACTTTAGATGAAATGGATGTTATTGAACTGAATGAAGCATTTGCGGCGCAGGAACTTGCATGCATTGAAGAACTTGGAATCAACAAGGAGGTTCTGAATCCGTACGGCGGTGCAATGGCCCTGGGTCATCCGATGGGTGCAACAGGTGCATTCCTTACTTGCAAGGCTCTTGATTACCTGAAGGATACAAACGGCAAGTACGGAATGGTAACGATGTGCATCGGCGGCGGAATGGGCGCAGCAGGTGTATTTGAATTACTGTAATGCAATTAGAATCTAGGTGAAATATATGAATATCGAAAATATAAAACAGGTTGCCTCCGTTGGGGGAGGTGTGATAGGCTCTAGCTGGACTACATTGTTTGCCGTTAAGGGTCTCGACGTATATCAGTATGATATCAACGATGAATGTATCGGCAAATGTATAGAGAACATAGATAGAAATCTGGATTCTCTTGTGGAATTTGGAGCGATTAAGGCTGAAGATGTAGAGACCATCAAGGGAAGAATCAGATTTACAACGAGTATTGAAGAGGCTGTCAGGGATGCACAGTTCATTCAGGAAAACGGACCTGAAAGACTGGAGCTGAAGCAGAACATCCTGGCGGAAATTGAAAAGGCAGCTGCCCCTGATGCGATATATGCATCGAGCTCATCCGGACTGCTGATCAGTGATGTAATTCAGAACGCTGTTCATAAGGAGCGCTGCATTGGCGGACATCCGTACAATCCTCCGCACATCATTCCGCTGGTGGAAATTTCTTATAGCGATGATACTGATCCGGAGGTTGTAAAGCTGGCAAAAGAATTCTATAAATCCATCGACAAGGAACCGGTGGTACTTAATATGCCGGTACCGGGATTTATCGCAAACCGTCTGCAGCTTGCCGTATACAGAGAGATGATTGAACTGACCATGAGAGGTGTATGCTCTGCAGAGGATGCTGACAAGGCGCTTACTTTCGGCCCCGGAATACGCTGGGCCATCTTCGGACACAACATGATCATGCAGCTTGGAAATCCGGGCGGACTGAAGGGCATGATGGAAATGCTTGGCGACGGAGGGGACGTATGGCTTGCAGATATGGCTGACTGGAAGCACATGCCGAACAAAGAATACGGAGAACTGGCACAGGAATCAGTAAACGAAATGATGGCAGGCTTCTCTGATGAAATCGGACATACAAATCCGGAAATTGCGAAATACAGAGACAAGATGCTGATAGAAATACTAAAACTGCATCACAAATTCTAAAAGAGTATGTGTTATAAACTATTCTGACATGTAGCTATTCAAAGAAAAAGAGTGTGTATAGACAAAAAGTAGGAGAATGTTATGAATACTAATAAAGTTAGATATAATTTTGGCGTAAAAGGCTGGACAATTATATGTTTTAATATTGTGATGCTGTTCTTTATGACAGGCCTGACCGTTGACGGCCTGAACATAATCGTTCCTCAGATGGCAGCATTAAACGGATGGGATCCGAACGTACTGCTTTCAATCTCAACACCGGCCGGAATTATTGCTCTATTCCTGGTAATTTTCTGGGGAAAGTTTATCGACAAATTTGGATTAAAGAAGACTACTGTTGTTACAACATATCTGGCAGCTCTTGCAGTTATCCTTTACGGACATTCAGTAAGCGTTGCAATGTATGCGGTAACTCTGGTAGCTGCAGTAACACTGATTAATGCATTTGCTATGATTTGCGGTTTTTCCATCACTGCAAACTGGTTCCCTACGCAGAAGGGAGTCGTTATGGGATTTGTTACAATTGGAATGAACCTGGCTTCAGCCCTGATCAGCATTATTCTGAATACATTATCGGGATACAAGGATATTGCATTTGCACTTACAGTAATGGGTATAGCTATTGCAGTTGTCGGAACGCTGATTGCGCTGTTCATAAAGGTAACACCGGAAGAAGCCGGCTGCTATCCTGATAACGATCCTAATGTTGCAGAACTGATTCACAGAGAAGAAGAAATGCTTAAGGATGTTGAAAAAATCAGTTACGTTGCGGCGTTAAAGAATCCTAAGGTATGGATTTTCGGAATTGCTTACGGATTCTTTGGACTTGCAACAGTAGGTATCATGTCTCAGCTTGTAGGCTATTTTATGGAAGTGCAGGGATTCGCACTTGAAAAAGGTATTCTGCTTATTACAGTTGCAGCTGTTATCGGAATTGTGGGATCAATCGTATGGGGCATCGTTGACCAGATGATTGGTACAAAATGGGCATCAGTATTATTCGGAGTATGGTACTTCATCGGAATTATCTTCCTTATCATGCCCGGAACGGTTTCCATGTACATCGGCGTATTTATGCTGGGATTTGCCATCGGAGGAAACGGAAACTTTGCACCTTCAATGTCTTCCCTTGTATTCGGAAGAAAAGACTTTGCAGTGTGCTACAGCTGTATAAACACAATCGTAGGTGTTATCAGATCACTGTCTTTCGTAATGCTTGCTGGACTTCGTGCGGTAACTGCAGGATACACAATTCCTTACCTTGTATTTGCTGTAATCGCATTATTGGGTGGTGTAATTCTTGCATTTGTAAATGTAAAGGGTTGTGTAGGAAATGCAGAAGAGGTTGTAAAAGCTGCATAAAAATGCAAAATATAATATTTAGAGTCAGAATAGAAAAAAGAGGTTCGAAAATGAATAGTTATGAAACAGAGCTTCTGATCATTGGCGGTGGCGCGGCAGGAATGTCAGCTGCCGCTTCTGCATTGGAAAAAAACATAAAAACAACATTGATAGAGTGCAACAGTCAGGTTGGCGGAAACGGTATATTCCCGAGAGGAATCTTCGCAATCGACAGCATAGTTCAGAGAAACAAGCTGGTATACTGCAGCAGAGACGAAATCTTCAGGAGATGCATGGAGTATTCTCACTGGAAAATCGACGGAAGAATAATAAGACGTCTCTTAAACAAAAGCGGGGATACCATCAGCTGGCTGATTGAAAAGGGTGTACACTTTACTGATGTGGTGCATCATGTTCCAAATCAGTTTCCTGAGGTTTACCACATCACATCAAAGGAGGAACCGGCAGGCCGGGCAATCATAAAGCGTCTGCAGGAGTTCTGCGAGGGCAGAGGACTTGTTGTTATGACATCTGCCAGAGGTGAAAAGCTTCTGACAAATGAGGCCGGTGAGGTTTGTGGAGCGGTATGTGTGGACAGACAGAATAAAAGAATTGCTATAAAGGCCAAAAAGGTGATAATCTGTACAGGCGGATTTTCAGGGAATAAGGAAATGATCGGAAAGTATTACCCTGACCTGGATATTAACAGGATTACAGAAGGCGGAGGAATCAGGCACAATGGAGAAGGCATAAAAATGGCCGTGGAAGCGGGTGCAGATATTGAAGGAAACTTTGCCATGGAAATGGCTGCTCCAAAGATCAAGGGGCATGGACCACTGAATATGATTCTCGGGAAGCCTTATAATATCTGGATTAATTCCTTTGGAAAGCGTTTTGCTGACGAAAGTATCGTGTTTAATTTTTCTATGGCAGCAAACGCATGCATGAGACAGCCCGGAGGAAAGGTCTGGGTAGTCTTCAACCAGGACATTCTGGATCATCTGCTGACGAGAGAAAGGAATATTATTGAGGACATCCATCTGCCGGACAATGTAAAGCTGAATCTTCTCCACTCTCTTGAAGCTGCAGTGGAGGAAGGGATTGCAGCAAAATCAGAGAATTTAAAGGGCATTGCGGAATTTATCGGCTGCAGACCGGAGGTTCTTAAGGCTACAGTTCACGATTATGTAACGTCCTGGACCATCAGCAATGATGCTGAATTTGCCAAAGATGAAAGGTATATCTACGATATGTCCAACGGTCCTTACTATGCAATTGAAGCAGGCGTTGACATGCTTGTCACCCATGGAGGAATCAGGGTAAATGAGGATTTCAAGGCCCTTAACAGTGAGTATTCTCCTATAGAAAACCTGTTTGTTGCAGGGGTCGATTTCGGCGGAGCAGACGCCGGTGTCTACAACGTCGAAATGAGCGGACACGGATTTGGGTTTGCAGTAAACTCCGGAAGAATTGCGGGCGAAACCGCCGCGAAGGAAATAATGAAAGAAAAGCAGCTATAATTTAAGAGGCGGCAGATTGATTCTGTCGCCTCGTGCTTTATGTGTCGTTAAGTTTTTCTATCAAAGCTCACTCTTATGCGTTCTGCTTATGAATCAGGGCTCTGTCTACGCTCCAGTAGAACTTGTCCTCTCCCATCTTTTCAACGACTCCGGCTCTTTCAAGAACCCTTCTTACACCGGGGTTCAGTCCACAGATAAGCAGTTCTACGCCCTGTTCCTCATAGTTTTCTGCAATTTCCCAGATGGCCTGTGCCGCATCAGGGTCCATTACTGAAACGCCGCGGACTGAAAGTATTACGCGGTCAGCCTTTGGAATAGTATGCAGATAGTTTGAAATCACCTGAGTGTTTGCAAAGAAGATTGCGCCCGTGATATAGACAACGCATGTGCTTCCGATTTTGTCCATATCGAGCTCCTCATCCATACGCTTCGTATCTACCATTGAGTGATCCATGGAGATTTCAAGTGTACGGGAGATGAAGGCAATCAGGCTGAAGAGAATGCCTATAAGTATTGCAACTGTCAGATCGAACACTACTGTAGCCGCCAGGGTAATAAGATACTGAGCCATTTCACTTTTGAAGCGGCGGGTGAATATTTCCTTTATCTCATGCCATTCGTTCATGCGCCATGCAGTCATCATAAGGACTCCGGCCAGACCGGCCATTGGGAGTTTTGACATGACACCCCCCAGAAGAAACATGGACAGCAGTAAGAATACGGCGTGGAAAACACCTGTAAGTCTCGTTTTGCTTCCGGACTTGATGGCAACGCTTGTACGTGCGATAGCGGCAGTCGCCGGGACACCGCCGAAGAACGGTATTATGATGTTGCCGATACCCTGACCGATAAGCTCGACGTCAGCGTCAAAACGGCCACGAGTCATGGCGCTTGCGGATGCACCGCAGAGCAGACTTTCTATCATGCCCAGCACGGCAATGGTGAAGGCCGGACCAATATATGACTCGATGCTGCTCCAGTCAAGAAGAGCGAAGGATAAGCGCTTCTCCAGGAAAAGGGTCTTCGGTATTTCACCGACAGTGGCCACCTCGGGGAAGAATATTGCCGCGACGATGGCTGCAGCGATAATGCCTACCAGTGAGGATGGAACCTTGGCGTTAAGCTTTGCCGGCCAGAAAATCATGATAGCGATAACAAGAAGGCCGATTCCAACCGAAGCGAGATCAGGTGAGAAGCCCAGATCTCCATAGGAAAGAAGCTTCTGAACGGTCGAGCTTCCTTCGGATTTTACGGCAAAGAAGTTGTCTATCTGACCGAGTGCGATGATTACGGCTATTCCTGATGTAAAGCCTGTGATTACGGGCTTTGGTATCAGGTTTACCAGTTTTCCCAGCTTGAAGATACCAGCGAGGAGCATTAGTATTCCGGCGAGAAGGCCAACAAAAAACACTCCGGAGAGTTCGCCGCCGTCCTTTGCGATTATGGTAATAAGAACGGCTGTCATGGCTCCCGTGGGACCGGAAATCTGAAAGGATGCGCCGGAGAGGGCACTGATCACCAAACCTGCGATTATGGCAGTGATAAGACCCGCAGCTGCATCAGCGCCACAGCTGACACCGAATGCAAGCGCAAGAGGCAGGGCAACTGCGCAAACAGTCAACCCTGCCATCATATCTGCCATAAGAAATTTAGCGTTATAGCCCTTAAACTCATCCTTCAGCAACGAAAGATAGTTTTTTATCATCTTATTTCACCTTGTGTTCTGCATCGCAGTATACGCAGCGGTAAATCTTGTTTTCTCTGTCAGTAAGTCTGAAGGAATGAACGATTTCCTGTTCAACTGAAGTGATGCATCTTGGGTTTTTGCAGAAGATTACGTCGTCCAGCTTTTCAGGAAGCTCAAGGTGCTTCTTGTCAACAAGCTTTCCATCCTTAACGATGTTTACTGTAATGTTGCTGTCGATATATCCAAGTACGTCCAGATCAAGCTCCATCAGCTGGTCGATCTTGATGATATCCTTTCTGCCGTACTTTGCACTTGTTGCGTTCTGAATGATTGCAACTGTGTTGTCAATTTTGTCAAGGTGAAGAAGCTGATAGATCATCATGCTCTTGCCTGCTTTGATATGGTCTAAAACGATACCTGTAGTTACTCCATCGATATTCATTGTATGTACCTCTCTCTCTGAATTCTTAACTGTGATTGATTATGTTTCCGGTGGAACCCGGATGATTATGCTTCTCTCTTGATTCCCAGAAGCTTCAGGATAAGTGCCATTCTGATGTGCTTTCCGCAAAGAGCCTGGAAGAAATAGCATGCTCTTGGATCGCCGTCAACCTCTGTTGAGATTTCGTTAACTCTTGGAAGCGGATGCATGATTGTAAGGTCTTCCTTAGCGTTTTCCAGCTTCTCAAGGTCAAGAATGTAGCTGTCCTTTAATCTTACATAATCTTCTTCGTTGAAGAATCTTTCTCTCTGGATTCTTGTCATGTAAAGGATGTCAAGTTCAGGCATAGCGTCTTCCAGGCTTTCAACCTCGCACCATTCTGCGCCTGCCTTGTCCATTGATGCCTTAACATAATCAGGAACCTGAAGTTCTTCAGGAGAGATAAGAACGAATTTGATTCCTTCGTATCTCAGCATTGCCTCGATCAGGGAGTGAACAGTTCTTCCGAACTTAAGGTCTCCGCACAGACCCACTGTCATATTGTTAAGACGACCCTTCTTTCTGCTGATTGTAAGAAGGTCTGTCAGTGTCTGTGTCGGGTGGAAGTGTCCGCCGTCTCCTGCGTTGATGATAGGAACTGTGGATCTTTTTGCACCTACTATAGGAGCACCTTCCTTAGGATGTCTCATGGCAATGATATCAACATAGCAGCCTACAGTCTGAATTGTGTCGCTTACGCTTTCGCCCTTTGCTGCTGAGCTGGAGCCTGCTTCAGAGAATCCAAGAACTGAACCGCCAAGTTCAAGCATAGCTGCTTCGAAGCTCAGTCTTGTTCTTGTGCTTGGCTCGAAGAAAAGAGTTCCCAGCTTTTTGTGCTTACATATATCTTCGTAAGCCGAATGATTTTCAACGATGTCGTTTGCTACATCGATTAGCTCGTCAATTTCTTCTACAGTAAAGTCTGTGATGTTAATCAGGTTGCGGATTTCGCTCATTGGTTTTTTTCTCCTCTCTTATCATTACTAATCATTACTAAACTTATAAATAACGTATTATTTAGCCATCCAGCTTTCGTCGGAAGGGTTATTTCTGAATTTAATGATTCTATCCTTGTCTTCAGCTTTGATGTAGCCTGTTTCAGCTGCAACCTCAACAAGAGCATCAAGGTCACAGAGACTTACGTTCTTAACCTTGTGTTCAGCCATTCTGTCCAGACCCTTCTGCATACCGTAAGTGAAGATGCTTGCGATTCCAAGGACGTCTGCACCTGTAGCACGAAGCACTTCTACAGTTTCAATTGATGAACCTGCTGTTGAAATAAGGTCCTCTATTACTACAACCTTCTGTCCCGGCAGAAGCTTGCCTTCAATCTGGTTGGTTCTTCCGTGATCCTTAGCGGAGCCTCTGACATAGCCCATAGGCATGTTCATAAGGTGTCCAACAATAGCCGCATGGGCGATGCCTGCTGTGCTTGTACCCATAACAACCTCGCATTCAGGATAGTGTTCTTTAATTGTTGCAACCAGACCTTCTTCAACCTGAGTTCTTACTTCAGGTGCAGTAAGAGTAAGTCTGTTGTCGCAGTAGATAGGGCTTTTGATTCCGCTTGCCCATGTAAACGGTTCTTCCGGTCTCAGGAAAACTGCTTCAATTGATAATAAAGCCTTTGCAATTGCTGATTTCATGTATTTTACCTCCTAGTAGTGTGATTGACTGATAAACTAGCCGATGAACTCTCTACAGCATCTTTCGTATGCAGCAACAGGGTCCTCAGCCTGAGTGATAGGTCTTCCCACAACGATGTAGTCAGAACCGATTTTCTTTGCTCCCTCAGGAGTTGTAATTCTAACCTGGTCGTCCTTTGCGGCGTCAGCAAAACGAACTCCAGGTGTGATTGTCAGGAAGTTTTCGCCGCATGCCTCGTGAATTTTACCTGCCTCAAGAGGTGAGCATACTACTCCGTCAAGACCGGCGTCGCGAGTGTTCTGCGCATATTTGATAACAACCTTATCAAGATCTTCGTTAATCAGAAGTTCCTCCTGCATTCTTTCCTGGCTTGTTGATGTAAGCTGAGTAACTGCAATAAGCAGAGGTCTGCTTCCGTCTTCTCTTGTCAGACCCTCAAGAGCTGCTTCCATCATGGCCTTTGTTCCTGACGCGTGAACGTTGCACATGTCCACATCAAGCTTTGACAGAACAGCCATGGCGCTCTTTACGGTGTTTGGAATGTCGTGAAGCTTAAGGTCAAGGAAGATCTTATGACCTCTTGCCTTGATTTCCTTTACGATTTCAGGGCCTGCTCCGTAGAACAGCTCCATACCGATCTTTACAAAAGGCTTTTTTTCTGTAAATTTGTCTAAAAACTCCAGAGTTGCTTCCTTTGATGGAAAGTCACATGCGATGATTACGTCTTTACCCATAATTTCCTCCTTGTTCAAATGCACTATAATTTTCTATTCTACAATTCCGATAATATCTTCAAGTCTTTCTACTCCCAGCTCCTCCATTACCGCAGGAAGTTCCTCGATTATTTCCTTGCAGGCATAAGGGTTCACCAGGTTGGCAGCACCGATCTGTACCGCTGTTGCACCGGCCATCATCATTTCGATTACATCGCGGGCAGAAGAAACGCCGCCCATCCCGATTACGGGAATACTAACAGCCTTTGCAACCTGATATACCATTCTTACTGCGACCGGGAAGATTGCAGGGCCTGAGAAACCGCCCATCTTGTTGGCGATAACAGGCTTTCTGCGACTGATATCTATTCTCATGCCGAGAAGGGTGTTAATCAGGCTCAGTCCGTCGGCGCCGGCCTCCTCGCACGCCTTGGCGATTGAAACGATGTCTGTTACGTTAGGACTCAGCTTGATGTAAACCGGCTTGGCTGTAACAGCCTTAACTGCACGGGTTACCTCTGCAGCACTCTCGGGCAGAACGCCGTAGGCCATTCCACCGTTGTGAACGTTCGGACAGCTGACATTTACCTCGATGATTCCCACCTGAGGCTGCTTGTCCATGGCCTTTGCACATTCAACGTACTCCTCGACTGAGAAACCGCTGATGTTTGCAATTACAGGCTTTTTGTAGATTTCTGCCATGTCGGCAAGCTCCTTCTCGCATACTGCTTTCAGACCGGGATTCTGCAGTCCTACAGAGTTTATCATACCGTTTGGACATTCTGCAATTCTTGGAAGAGGATTTCCAAGTCTCGGCTCGGCAGTGGTTCCCTTGAAGGAAATGGAACCAAGAATGTTAATATCGTAAATTTCCGCAAACTCCTTGCCGTATCCGAAGGTTCCGCTGGCAGGAATTACAGGGTTATCTAAAGTTAATCCACTTAATGTTACTTTTGTATCTACCATTTGATTTCCTCCTTGTACAGTATTGGACCGTCTTTGCAGATTCTCTTGTATCCGTACTTTGTCTCGCAGGAGCAGCCCATGCATGCGCCGAATCCGCAGGCCATTCTCGCCTCAAAGCTGAACTGTCCGTCAGGTGCTGCATCATATACTGCCTTAAGCATAGGTTCAGGACCGCAGGTGTACACGTAGTCGTAGTCTAAGGTTTTCATCGCGTCAGTAACAAAACCCTTTACGCCCACGCTTCCGTCAACGGTTGTGATTACGGGTTCGATTCCGATTGCTCTGAAATCGTCCGCCAGGATAACTTCCTTTTTGCTGTTGAACCCGATCACCACCTGAGGAGTGATTCCTCTGCTGACCAGATCCTCAGCCAGACCATACAGAGGAGGAACTCCGATTCCGCCACCCACAAGAAGCGGTCTGTCTCCGCACTTTTCGGGATCAAAACCGTTTCCCAGAGGAAGCAGTACGTCGAAGGTATCGCCCTTTGCAGCCCTTGCCAGAGCCTTTGTTCCCTCGCCGACAACCTTGAACACCAGCGTGATGTGATTCTCGTCGCAGCTGTATATGGAAATAGGTCTTCTCAGATAGAAGCCGTCAAGCTGTATGTTTACGAACTGACCGGGAGCATTCACCTCACTGCAGTCGCCTGCAAGAGTCATTGAATAGATTCCTTTCTGCAGTTCCTTAATGTTATCTAATTTCAGTATCTGTCTCTTCATAAACTTTCTCTCCGTCCACAAATGTCATCAAAACTTTTCCATTAACCTTCCAGCCTGCAAAAGGTGTGGCCTTTCCCATGCTTACAAAGTCATCAGGGTCGATTACCCATTCTCTGTCAAGGTCGATTACCGCAAGGTCAGCAGGCTGCCCGTCGGAAATCACGCCTCCTTCGAAGCCGAACCTTCTGCGAGGGTTGACCGACATTATTTCAATCAGCTTCTCTAATGAAATAATGCCTTTCTTTACAAGGTGCGTGTACAGAATCGGGAAGGATGTCTCCAGACCTACGATTCCGAATGCACTCTTTTCAAGTCCTCTGGATTTTTCCTCCGCGCTGTGCGGTGCGTGGTCTGTTGCAATCATGTCGATGGTGCCGTCACAGATTCCCTCTATCAAAGCCTCCATATCCGCTCTGCTTCTCAGCGGCGGGTTCATCTTAAATCTTCCGTCTTCCTGAAGATCCATATCTGTTAAGACCAGATAGTGAGGACCTGTTTCGCAGGTTACATCTATTCCCTCTGCTTTAGCCTTTCTGATAAGGTCCACAGTCTCCTTTGTTGAGATATGGCAAACATGATAACCGCAGCCCGTTTTTTCCGCAAGTGCGATATCACGCTCAACCTGTTTCCACTCACTTTCTGAGCAGATTCCTCTGTGGCCGTGAGCTCTGGCATATTCTCCATCGTGAATATATCCCTTAAACAGCAGTGATTCGTCTTCACAGTGAGCTACAATCAGTTTGTTCAGCGACTTTGCCTTGAGCATGGCCTCTTCCATAAGGTCTCCGGTCTGAACACCCTTGCCGTCGTCCGAAAAACCGCATACATAAGGTGCCATCGCCTCCATATCGGCGAGCTGGCTGCGGCCGTCCTGATTCATAGTAATCGTTCCGTACGGAATAGTCTTCACTACCGCGTCTCTTTTTATGATGTCAAGCTGTTCGTTAAGCTTCTCCAGTGTGGAAGGAGCAGGCTTAAGATTCGGCATAGGGCATACGCAGGTATATCCTCCCTTTGCAGCAGCTTTAGTTCCGGTAGCTATGGTCTCCTTATAAAAAAAACCGGGCTCACGCAAATGTACATGTACATCTGTAAAACCCGGAATAATTATCTTACCAGCACAGTCAATAATAGTAGAGGCACTAATATTGTCAGCACTTATGGAGTCAACAAAAACTTTTCCGCCGTCGATTAACAGGTCTCTTTTCTGGAAAGAATCGTGCATATAAACAGTGGCGTTTCTTAGTAAAGTTGTCATTTTTCTGGCTCCTTTTTTCTCATATAAAATTGTATTTTGCTTAACCTTAATAAAGTTATCACAGCATGGTGAAAAAGTCAATAGGTTTATTCCGGTCAAACATCATTATTTGCAGAGAGCCTCTATCATACCCCCGTAAAGGGCAGTTGTCTTTTCCAGTGATTCCACTGAAATATGTTCATTGATTTCATGAGCAGTCATTGGTCCCGGACCTATGATAACTTTATCACCGTCAAAGAAAGAGCCTTCAGTAATTCCGAAGAAAGGAACTCCCTTGTTTCCGGTTTTCTCCTCGTACAGGGATACAAATCTGCTTGGCTTATCAAATGAAGGAATGTCGTTAATGATTTCATAGCTTGCGTCGAAAGGCGCCAGTGCATCGTCAACGGCTTTGCGTATAACCGGATATTCCACTTCGCTGTTGCAGATCCTGAAGTCAAGATACACGGTTGTAAGATCAGGAACCTTATTTATGGAAGTGCCTCCGTTGATGATACCGATATTCATGGTCGGATAAGGCACCCCGAACATCTCAGTAGGATTTTTTCTCAGTTCCTCCTCAAAGTCCTGCATTTTATTAAGAAATCTGACAGCGTTCTTGTTGGAACTCTTACCGTCGACCGGAGTGCTGGAGTGAGTGGTCAGACCTCTGAATGTGAATATATATTCAAGCAGACCCTTGGATCCGATCATAGGAATAAGATCAGTCGGCTCGCATACTATCATGTGTTCAGCAAAAGGCTCTCCGGAATTCACGTAGTCCTTGATTCCGTTAAACATAATCTCTTCGTCGTATGTCCATACCACCTTGATTCCGCGCTTCAGAGATTTCAGGTCAGTGGCTGCAATCGCTGCAAGAGCAGAAGCTATACCGCCCTTCATATCGCAGGCGCCAAGTCCGTAAAGCATGCCGTCCTTTTCTGTCAGACGGAACGGGTCAGTCACCCAGCCGTCTGCAGCTGCAACGGTATCAGTGTGTCCCATAAATCCAACTGCAGGGTCTTCTCCGTACTGACCGGTCAGGACCTCCTTACCGGTTTCTTCATTTTTTATTCTCTTTACACTAAAACCGTATGACTCGAGAAATTCCTGAAGGTAGTCCATAATCTCTTCATTATTATTGTCTGCGACGGTATCGATTGCGACCAGGTCGCGAAGTATTTCTTTGTCGTTTTTTTTATACATAATTAATATCTCCTGATGATGTATGAACAAAGAGCTGCCTGAGCAATCTTTATTCATTAAAATGGTATAATATTTTAGAACTCATTTTGATTCTATCACCCGTAATTTGTGCTGTCAAACAAAACCTTTACAAAAAATTGTTTCTGATATATAATAGACTACGTTATTCAAAAGAAATGAAAATTTATTACGAAAGGAGAATAATTATGAGTAACAGTCCATTAGAAAAGAAGAAGAAATTTTCTCTTCCGGAAGTTTTACACCTAATTTCATAATTGTTGGCCGTAAGCGTTGAAAACGCTT
>JBJESZ010000094.1:23271-28931 GCA_051883055.1 Emergencia sp. | reverse complement strand
ATCCCTGATGAAGCAGATACCCTTGAATCAGCGGATATCCCTGATGAAGCAGATATCCTTGAATCAGCGGATATCCCTTAAAAACCGGATATCTTTGAAGGAGGGGGAATCCTCTGCACGATGGGCATCTCTGAAGAAGCGAGAATCATTTAAGGAGGGGGAATCCCTGAAGGAACGTGTGTCCCTGGCAGAGCGGATAGGGAACCGGGCGACAGCTCTTTTACTTGTTACCGTTATGCAAATCATATTTTTTTACGCATACACGGCATTTATTCCTTCTAATCCCGTAATTGACATAGGGGGATATTTTGTATTTCTTGCACTGATCTTTATAGTGAGCGACAGGCTGGAAAAAAACGAACAGCTGAAAGCGATATATGGAGAAGATTTTCTCAGGAAATCAGGGCTTGCAGCTTTTGCGGCTGTGCTGCTGTTTCTGATTGTTTTTACTTATATCAAACCGGAGCTGCCTTTGTTTATAGACGGTTCGCAGACCGTCCTGTAAACAATCTCATGTTCTATGAGGCAGTCTATCTGTCAGGAGATGGAACAAAAAAAGAAATGCAGCACAATCTGCACAGCATGCTAAGCAACGGATAACCTCCGGCTAAAATCTTTGGATAAGGCTATTGCTGATCTACGGCTAAAGTCCTTGGATAATGCTATTGCTGATCTACGGCTAGGGTCCTTGGATAATGCAATGGTTAATCTCAGTTTGAGTCTGTACATAGCTTAGCCGTAATTTGATAGTAATTCGATAGTGACCCGATAGTAATCCGATATCCCGATAGTGACCCGATATAATAAAAAATGTGCATAATCAGATTGACTGGACTGGACGCAGCCGTATACCCTGATTATTAGTGTATATTCTGCAGATTATATTCATTTGCCCGATTTTGCAAAATTGCTATCCAATTCAGCCGCGATTTGCCCGAATTGACCTTGTCTTGCACAAAATCGGCCGCACGATAAAGGTGAATAGGACTATAAAATGTACATGAAAGGCTCAGCAAGCTTGGTTAGGGTCAGCAAACTGGAAAATACTGTATTGCCCTGCAATTCATGTATGTGAATTTCCCTCAGCTACCCATCATAGACTTAATAAATCGAATATTATTCGGTTAAATATTCATTACATAGAATAAATAATAATTTTCTCATAGGACAATCTTGTTGCATTATTGCAATACGGCTGTTTAACGCTGAATGAGGCTCGAATCGGGCAAAATGCTCACCTTTGAGCATCAAAAGTGACGTAATCGGGCGCGCAACAAACTGGAGAGCAGCAAACCGGTGCGCGTGGCAAGCTGGGGCGCGTGGCAAACTGGGGCGCGTGGCAAAATAGGGCGCTGCAAGCTGAGGAGCGTGGCAAACTGGGGCGCGTGGCAAACTGGGGCACGCAGCTAACTTGAGCGTGCTGAAAACCTTACTTTGACAGTGCGGCCTTCAGTTCCGGCTCGATAAGAGACCATGGAAAGCCTACGACAGTATCGAAGGAGCCTTCACAGTGATCGATATACTTTCCGAAGATTCCCTGGATTCCGTATGCTCCGGCTTTATCGTATGGTTCCTTTGTGTTCAGATATGCATTCATCTCAGTTTTAGAGTAGTTTTTGCAGAACACTTCCGTTACGTCACAAAATACCTTTTTTACACCGGTCTGCATATTGATAATTGCAACACCTGTAGCGACATAATGACTGGTGTGGCGAATCAGTTCAAGCATTCGCTCTGCATCCCGGCGATCTACAGGCTTGCCCAGTATTCCGTCCTTGTACACAACCGTGTCAGCAGCGATGATAAGGTACGGGATTGGAGCCGGGGTCACGGCAGAAGCCTGTCCCGATGTTGCAGCTGAATCGGGTGCAGAACCAGAGGACGAGCCACTGTTCAGACGCTCCTCAACCCACAAAGCCTTTTTAAGTGCAAGATACATTACCGCATCCCGCATTCCCATATCCTCAGGAATTGTTTCATCTATATCAGCCGGAATGATTTCCGGATCATATCCATGTTTTTTCATCATTTCTATTCTCCGCGGAGAACCTGATGCAAGAATAATCTTCATAAAATATTTACCTCCGGTAACAATATCTGTAATCAGAATTATCAATATAAGAATATTATGGCATAATTTTGGAATTTTTCCAAATACTAAATGGTGAGGAGAGTGTGAATTATGAGTGAAGACAAAAAGGATTACAGAGAAATAAATGGGGAAAAAGGGAAAGAGGTAAGCAAGGCGGATGTAGCAAAGGCATATGAGAAGTATTCCGGGCAGTTCACGCCAAAGCCAAATTATCTGGGAAACAGCCTGAGGGCGTTTTTCGTAGGCGGCGGCCTGTGCGCCGCCGCCTACTTCGCCGCGAGCAGGCTCGCGGCGGCTGGCGTCAGCCAGAAAAACGCCGAGACATACGTAACCATGTCCATCGTTGTGATTGCACAGCTTTTGACCGGCTTTGGAGTCTTTGATAAAATCGCAAAATTTGCAGGAGCCGGAGTAATTGTGCCCATAAGCGGTTTTGCTAATTCCATGGTTGCACCGGCCATAGAGTACAAGAAAGAGGGCTGGGTGCTGGGAGTCGGAGCGAAAATATTCAGTGTGGCAGGTCCCGTTCTTGTATGCGGAATCGGCTCAGCAACTGTTGTGGGTCTGATACACTGGCTGATAGGACTTTTCTAGGAGGAACAGATATGGCAGAAAAGAAGATGGGAAAACAGACGGTAAAGTTTCAGCTTTGTCCATATATTATAGGCTCAGCGGCAGTAGTCGGCAAAAAAGAAGGACAGGGACCCATGTCGGGGTGGTTTGACCATTCAGTTGAGGACGATATGTACGGCGAGAAAACGTGGGAAAAGGCCGAAAGCAAGATGCTGAAGGAAGCTATGACAAGGGCTCTTGCAAAATCAGGCAAGGAGAAAAAGGATATTGACCTTGTGCTCAGCGGAGACTTGCTGAATCAGCTGATGTCATCATCTTTTATGGCACGTGATCTTCACCTGCCATTCCTTGGCCTGTATGGAGCATGTTCTACGATGGCGGAGTCACTGCTGCTCGGATCCATGCTCACCGATGGGGGTTTTGCTCACAATATTATCGTGGGAGCCTCCAGCCATTTCTGCACAGCTGAAAGACAGTTCAGAATGCCTGTTGAGCACGGAAACCAGAGACCGCCGTCGGCTCAGTGGACAGCGACTGCGGCAGGAGCCATGGTGGTATCCGAAAAGCCTGTCAGAACCGGAATCGTTGGAATCGCCGGACCGGACAAGATCAGTACACAGCGGCATATCAGAGTTGACTGCGGAACTATGGGAAAGATAATTGATGCGGGGGTAAAGGATCCTAATCAGATGGGAAGCGCCATGGCACCTGCCGCGGTTGACACCATACTGAATCATCTGGATGATACGGGAAGGAGCATCGACTACTACGATCTTATCCTGACCGGAGACCTTGGATATATCGGAAAGGACATAGCGTGCGACCTGCTGAAGGACGCAGGACTTCCGGCCCGCACTGTGGAGGAACGGCTTGACGACTGCGGCACCATGATGTATTACCGTGACACTCAGGATGTTCACGGAGGTGCCAGCGGCTGCGGCTGCTCTGCTTCAATTTTCTCGGGAAATATTCTGAGCAGGATGACATCAGGAGAGTTGTCCAGAGTACTGCTGATTTCTACAGGGGCCATGCTTTCAACCATCAGTCCTTTTCAGGGTGAGAGCATACCGGGGATAGCACACGCTGTGGCACTTTCGACAGAGGAGGTACAGTAAATGGATTATTTATATACTTTTCTTATCGGCGGAGGAATCTGCGTTATAGGACAGATTCTGATGGATACAACCAAGCTGACTGCACCGCGTATTCTTGTTATCTTCGTGGTGAGCGGGGTGCTGCTTCAGGCGTTCAATCTGTATGAGCCTCTTGTAAAGCTGGCACACCAGGGTGCAACTACGCCTCTGACGGGCTTTGGCTATGCTCTTGCAAAGGGAGCAATTGACGGAGCAAAAAAAGGATTTATCGGTGTGGTATCGGGGGCGATAAAAAGCACAGCGGCAGGTGTAGGTGTTGCACTGACCTTCGGGTATCTGGTGGCTTTGATATTCAACCCGAAGTCGCCAAAGTAGTCCGATCAAAGCTCCCTGCGCCGCCAGCGGCTCCCGCCGCGGCGGAAAGGGGACTGCGACTCAAGAAGGATTCCCGCCGCGGCGGAAAGGGGACTGCGACTCAAGAAGGATTCTCACCGCGGCAAAAAGGGACAACAGCTCAAGAAAGGATTTCCGCCGCGGCCAAAAAGGGACAACAGCTCGAGAAAGGATTTCCGCGCGGTAGAAAGGGACTGCGACTCAAGAAAGGATTCCCGCCGCGCCAGAAAGGGACTGCGACTCAAGAAAGGATTCTCACCGCGGCAGAAAGGGACTGTGTCCCGGGAAAAGGCTTCCTCGCGGGAAAAGGACTGCAAGCGCAGGAAAGGACTCCTCCTGTGCCGCAGCCGTCAGACGGGTACTAATACTAAAGTACTATATGTGAGCGGGTCTGACAGACCCTTAGTACTTAAGTTGTAATTTGCTAAAATGGCCATTTTTATGGCAAAAACACCTTGCAAATTCTTGATTTTGCCGTAGAATGAGAGCGTCAGAAGGCAGAAGAGGTTTCCGCCTGTACCGAACCTTCGAAGAATGGCGGATTCCGGCAGGGATGGCTGGGAAGTGCTGCATCTGGCAGGAGCACCCCCTCCGGCAGAGGATAGAAGTGCCGGATGTGATATGATCTTAATCCGGGGGTTTGTATAGTGTTATTATGAGAAAAGGAGGACAAAATGAGAACCATCAAACTTGGTATTGTTGACGACAACAGAGATTTCTGCAAATCGCTGGAAAACTATTTTAGAATGCAGGATGACATGGAAGTTGTTTTCACTGCGGAGGACGGAGTAAAGGCATGCGAGCTGCTGCCGGGAAGCAATGTGGATGTGCTGGTGCTTGATCTGGTTATGCCTCACCTGGATGGACTGGGAGTGCTGGAGAAGATTAACAATATGGAGCTTGATAACTATCCCAGGGTAATCATGGTTTCTGCCGTGGGACAGGATTCCATGATACAGAGGGCGACGGCACTTGGAGCGGAGTATTATCTTGTAAAGCCAATCAGCACCGACATCATCGCCGGCAGAATCAGACAGGTTATGCTGCCGGAAACCGGTGGAACTGTAGGCCAGAGCATGTTCAATCTCCGCAAGGCATCTGCATGCAGAGAAACTGTTGCAGGACGTGATCTGGAGATTGAAATCACGAATCTGATTCATGAAATCGGTGTACCGGCTCACATCAAAGGGTATCAGTACATACGTGATGCCATTACCATCGTGGTAGAGGACCGGGACATTCTGTCTGCTGTCACCAAGGAGCTGTATCCGATGGTTGCAAAGAAAAATGACACTACGCCAAGCAGGGTTGAACGCGCAATCCGTCATGCGATTGAAGTGGCGTGGAACAGGGGAAAGATTGAAACTATAGATGCTTTGTTCGGGTATACGGTTAAGAATGACAAGGGCAAGCCGACAAACAGCGAGTTTATCGCTATTATTGCCGACAAGCTGCGCCTTGAAAGAAAGGCAATGTAAGGCTGCCAGGGATTTTGCGCCGCAGACGGG
>JBJESZ010000094.1:0-23171 GCA_051883055.1 Emergencia sp. | reverse complement strand
GATTACGGCTCATGAAGAGGCTCTGCGCCGCAGACGGGGATTACGGCTCATGAAGAGGCTCTGCGCCGCAGACGGGGATTACGGCTCATGAAGGGGCTGACCGCCGCAGGAAGGAATTACGGCTGAAGACAGGGGTTATGCCGTATTCCGGGGGATTAAGGTTATCAAAACTTTTTGACGCTGAAGATTAACAATTCAATACTTTTGGACACATACAGGATTTTCAGGAGCCTGAGAACCGGGGGAAAGCTTTTATTTAAGCCCCTGACTTCCAGGCTCTTGTTTAATGTTGTTTTTTATACGGAAATTTAGTATAATCTATTATGTATAAGTGCTTGCATAAGCAATAGAACGAAAGGTGGATCAGTTAATGGACAACAGGCCGATAGGATTCTTTGATTCCGGAGTTGGCGGACTGACCTGTATCCCTGCCCTTCAGAAGTATTTACCGAATGAGAGGGTTGTTTTTTACGGAGATACGGCGAGAACGCCATACGGTTCAAAATCTATAGATACAATAAAGAAATTCTCTAATCAGATAGCAGACTACCTGGTAAGCCACGATGTAAAGATGATAGTTATTGCCTGTAATACAATCAGCGCAACCTGTCTGGACTCGCTAAGAAGGCGGCATCCGGATATTCCTATCATTGGAGTTATTGAGCCGATTGCAAACCGTATAGCTGCTGAAGAAAAAGAAGAAGTGAGAATAGGAGTAATTGCGACCAAGGTGACCGTTGCCAGCGGGGCCTACTCCAACATTATAACGAGTAAAAACAAGAAGGTTAAGATCTTCAGCAAAGCCTGCCCGGCTTTCGTACCTTTGATAGAAGAGGGTATAATAGACAATGAGATAATGGATCTTACCATTAAATATTACCTGGACGACTTTATTGTAGACAACAATCTTGAAAAGATAGTCCTGGGGTGTACACATTACCCTTACTTAAAGAAGAACTTCGGAAGACTTTATCCCGATATCAAGCTTCTCAATCCGTCTGAAGAGGTAATCAACGAGGTTGAGCGCATACTTAGAGAAAAGGACATGCTGGCAGATGAGAACAACAGCGCTATGCATCTGTGCTATGCCAGCGATACTTCAGAGAACTTCAGAAATATGATCGATGCTGTGTTTGATGAAGCACAGGATGTGAAAATAGAGTTTAAAAAATTCCAGGACTAGCATAAGCCCGCAACAATTAGGAGAGAGTGATGAAAAGAAAACTTATTAACATAGCAAAGCAGATATATGCAAGACTGTTGAGATTCAACATCGTATGGCAGAACAGGAAGCGCATAAGCAGGATTGTGAGAAAGGTAAGAAAACGCAATCTGGAGCGTTTCAAGAATAAACTGATGAAGCAGTATGACGGATGCACAATAGCAGATACTGACTTTGAATCAGTTGAAATCGAGAAGAATCCTGAAAGAGTTGCCATATTCGGATATGACGTTGTCGGACAGCTGGACGGAATAGAGAAATGCGATTATGTGGAGTACGGTGAGAATCTTGCCGCTATACTGAACAATGAAGATATCGATATTAAAATCGGCTATGCCGATGACAGTATCATTGATTCAGAGGCTCTGAAATACCTTCAGGATACAATGAGTCTGTATGCCGTATCAGACAGCAGAAGCTATATTGTTACCTGTGGTGACTTTAAGGTGGCGGTAATAGGAAGCAGCGTCAGGCGTGAAATAAACGGAGAAGAAAATCCGGAAAACCTGGACGACATTAACCTGGACGAAAAGCTTCTGAAGAGCATTGTGTTCGCAAAGAAGGAAAAAGCGGATCACATCATTGTCTACCTGAGAAGAGAGGCCCACAAAAGTACTGCGTTTACTCCTTATGAGCGTGCATATGTAAGATATATTGCAAATATGGGAGTTGAATCCATTTTCGCCTCCGACAGCGAAGGCGTACATATCGGAGGAAACACCATGCGTATAGACAGAAGCTTCTCCGATACCATTGCCAGCATGGGTAATCTGGCAGGCGTTCATGAGGAAGCACCGGGAGCTGCCCTGGCGGTGCGCTTCAAGCTGGTTCCGGGAGAGACAAAGGGAGAATACATCACAAACAAGGGATATATTCCTCTGTATAATGACTTTGAGACAGAAGAATTCAAGAACGTGATCAGAATCGATTACCATAACAGCGAGCACAGACGCAATCCTGAAATGATGCATGCTCTTGAATACATTGAAAATGAGACATATAAGCTGAGAGACATCAGAAACATCCTGACAATCGGGGACATCTGCGATATTCTGAATGTTGAGCTGCCTGAGAAATACGCCTACCTGGGATATGCCAGTGTGGGCAAGGTGTGCGCAAGATCTTTCGAGGTTAACAGCGGTGACGTTCTGTTCTTCAGAGAACCGTTTATGGACCCTAACGACAAGGATGTCAAGCCTCTTGAAATAAGACTGAGGATTGTAGACAACGCGCTTAAGAGAGGTGCAAGATTCATATTTTCATATGTGGATCTTGACGAATCAATTCCGCACGTAAAGGTTGAAGAGGCCAGAGAAGGTCATATAAAGGTATGTGCAAGACTCAGAGACTTCTACGAGGTAAAGACGGTCGGCATTACAGGCAGCGTCGGAAAGACAAGCACCAAGGATATGCTGTACAACGTGCTGAACGAGAAGTACGCAACCTACAGAAATCTGAGAAATTCAAATACACAGGTAAATATCGGAATGCATATCCAGAACTTCCGCGGTGGATACGAGTTCTTCATTCAGGAAATAGGAGGAGGCCGTCCCGGCGGTGCGTCACGTCACTCCAGAATGATCAAGCCGGTAGCGACAGTTGTTACAAACATCGGTCATGCTCACATCGGAAACTACGGTACTCAGGAGGCAATCATGGAGAGCAAGCTGGGTATCATCGACGGTATGGATGAGCACGGAACTCTGTTCCTTAACGGGGATGACCCGCTTCTGGTAACAGCAAAGCCTGCAGCTGAAACTGTGTTCTTTGCAGTGCACAACAGGAAGGCAGACTATTATGCAGAGGACGTGAGAGAGGACAACGGAAAGACATATTTCACAATTGTTCACGGCGAGGAAAAAATTCCGGCAATGCTTAACGTGCTCGGAGAGTACAACGTGCTGAATGCAGTCGGATGCTTTGCCATCGGAAGAAAGTTCGGAATAAAGGACAGCGATATAATAAACGGAATAGCCAAGTTTGAGACAAGCGGTGTAAGACAGAATCTGATCAGTGTTGCAGGCTACAGCCTGTTTGTTGACTGCTTCAACGCATCGCCTGCATCAGTTAACTCATCGCTTTCCGTACTGGATAAGATTGAGGTTGAGCCGGGACAGAAGAAGATTGCCGTAATAGGTGACATTACCGGTGCGGCAGAGCTTTCATCAGAGATTCACCACGAGGTTGGAGAAATTGTGAAGACCCACACTATGGATGTGCTTGTCTGCTACGGAGAGGACAGCAGACAGGTATACGACATGGCTAAGGAGGCAGGCTACAATGCATACCACTTCACCGAACCTGACAGGCTGGAGAACTTCCTTCAGTCCACAGCAAATGTAGGGGACGTTATTCTGTTCAAGGGAAGCTCCAAGATGCTTCTGGCTGAAAGAATCGACTCCATGTTCGGCACTATGCTTGCTGACCAGAGATACATCGATGGTGTTAAATTCAAGACTGCAAAGCAGAACAGAGTAACCTTCAACCTGTATCCTGACTACGCTACAGCAGTAAATGCTGTTGACTATGATGGAAAGATTACAGTTTCAAGAAAGGTTCGCGGACGTATTGTCTACAACCTGGGAGATGGTGCTTTCTCCGATAAGGAGAACATTACCGCAGTGAAGCTTCACCGGGATATCAGGCATATTGGAGACGCATGTTTCCACGGCTGCGGAATGATAAAGAGTATGGATCTGCCTGCAAGTGTTAAATATATAGGAGAAAGAGCATTTGCAGAATGCAACAACCTGGAGAAAATCACAGTCCGCAGGGGAGTAATGCATATAGCAAAGGAGGCATTTGCAGAATGCAGTGCTCTCAGGGAAATCTATCTTCCATCTACTATTACGGAAATGGGAGAAAACGTGTTTGCAAACTGCGATAATCTGATCGCCGTCTGCGACAAGGGCAGCTATGCGGCAGATTACTGCGAAAAGAACGGTGTACAGTATAAGATTAAACAGTAAACGGAGGAAATTATGAAAAACGTATTAATTGTATTTGGAAGCATGACACCTGAACATGACCTGTCATGTATTTCTGCAGCAACTATTCTGGAAAATATCGACAGAGAAAAGTACAATCCTATCCCTGTGGGAATCACTAATGACGGTAAATGGTTTTATACAGAAAGCACAACTGATGAAATCCGTTCTGCTGTTGACTGGGAAAAATCCCCGACAAACAAGAAGGCTATGCTGGACATCGACCATGGCTCCGGACAGCTGCTTGTTTTCGAAGAGGACGGCACCGTAACAAAGATGCCGGTTGACTGCGTATTCGCAAGAATTGCAGGAAATACAGGAGAAGACGGAAAGCTTCAGGGACTGTTTGAACTTGCAGGTATTCCTTATGTAGGCTGCGGCGTAATGTCATCAGCCTGCTCAATGGACAAGGCCATCTCATATCTGTTCGCTGACAGCATTGGTATGAGAAGACCTATGACACAGAATGTTACAGCAAAGGAGTATCTGGCTGACAAAGAAGGTACAATCGAGGCCATCAAAGCTGATTTAGGTGCAAGAGCCGGATTCCCTATCTTCGTTAAGCCTGTATCAACAGGTTCATCTGTAGGAATCTCCAAGGTTCACAATGAGGAAGAACTCAGACCTGCACTGGATGAAGCTTTCAGCTTCGGTGAAAAGGTGGTTCTGGAAGAAGGTATCGTCGGATCAGAAATCAAGGTTGCCCTTCTTGGCAATGACGAACCGGTTATCGGCGCTCTGTGTGAGCTGAATGCAAACGGTGATTTCAACGACTTTGAGACAAAGTATGTTGCAAAGAGCTCCTCAAAGAAGATTCCTGCGGAGTTTGATCCGGAGACAGAAAAAATGATTAAGGACGGAGCACTGGCAATCTACAGAGCTCTGGAGTGCAGAGGCTTCTCAAGAATCGACTTCTTCCTGACAGAGGATAATCAGCTTGTGTTCAATGAAATCAACAGCATGCCGGGCTTCCAGCCGACAAGCATATACTCACTGATGCTGAATGAGGTGGGCATCAGCTATACTGAAATTATCAGCAGATTAATTGAGCTTGCTTTCGAAAAATAAGGAGCAGACTGATGTCAGAAAAGTATAATTATATTAAGGGTACAAGCCCTAACCAGTACGTAAGCTATACTTACGATAAAGAAGCAGAATGCTACAGGGTTAAACCAACGGCGAAAAATGAACTGAAGGTGCTGTTTACCGGCACTATGAGTTTTGATAAAGAGATGGCGAAAAGAGAAGGCGGGTATGACAGCCTGTTCGTAAACCTTGACCGTCTGATGAGAGACGTTGACCTTGTGTTTGCGCCTGTAAGCAGGGAGACAGCTGCTGATGGCGAGAGGTTCAGCGAATTTACCTCTGCAATGGATACAGCCGGTTTCTTCATGGGAATAACCTCTGCCATGACAGAGAGAAAGCTTAAGGACAGTAAACTGGCCGTTACATCGGATTCAGACAGCAGACCTGTTTATGTTGAGGCAAACGGAATTAAGATTGCACTCATATGTCATCATTCAACCGGAAGAATTGCAAGGCTTAAGGAAAGAGTTGCCGAGGCGAGAGCCAACGGGGCAGAGATGGTAATGGTGGCTGTTGCAAAGATGAAGTTCTTTTCGATGTCCAAGCCTAAGGACTACGTAAACTGCGGCGCCGACTTCATATTCTTCACTAATATTTCCATGCTGAAGAAAATAAGCAGGCACAAGGCAGATGACGGCAGAAAGGTGTATATTGCCGAATCTCTGGGTACTGCGGTAAAGGGCTCCGGCAAGCCGGGCTCGGCGGCTGTAAGAATAAGAATGCTGAAAGACTACGAGGGAAACATTACCACAGAATGTGAGTACATTCCTTTCACCTGCAATCCGGGAACAACGGGCAGAATCAAGGGATATACACCTCTGATGCGTGCATATGTGCCTAAACTGAGACGTTCCGACCTTGCAGTGGCAAACAAGGCAGTAAGAGCTCAGGTGGGAAAGGGCATGCACTATTCCAGAGCGACTGTTGAGATAAGAAACAAGAATGCTTTCCAGCCTCAGCTTAGCATAGCTGAAATCTGCGAGATACTGGATGTGGATCCGTCTTTCTACGATGGAAAGTATCCTATCAATAAAAAAGTCCCTAGTATCGTGAGCAGAAAGACCGAGCTTAAGAAGGGATGCGTGTTTATCACGGAGAAAAGGTTTGCAGGAAAGACTGTCGTTACGCCAGAAATGGCAAGAGACGCAGGCGCTATCATGCTTATCACAACTGAAAAAATAGAAGGAATCCCGTGCCTGATCGTTGAGGATACGACGGAGGCTCTGATAAAGATTGCAAAGGCTGTGAGAAACAGACACGATCCTCTGACAGTTGCAATCACAGGAACTGTTGGCAAGTCAACAACTACTGACATGATAAAGACAGTAATGAAGTACGGCTACAACGTGCTTGACGTCAGAGGAAACTTCAACTCATTTGTGGGAATCAACTTCTGCCTGCAGAAGCTGAGTGACAAGCACGACTGCTATGTTCAGGAGGTACACGGAGGAAGCATAGGTGCTGCTGCGCTGAGTTCTGAAATTATCAGACCGAATATTGCGGTTGTAACATATATAGGAGATGCTCACCTGAGTCAGGTGGGAGGCACCGTCCAGGATGTGCTCAAACAGAAGCTTGGAATCATAGAAGGGCTGCAGGAGGGTGGATATCTTCTTGTAAACAACGACAATGTCTACCTTCAGGACGTTGAAGTGCCTGTAAATCTTGTAAGATATGCGGCTGAAAATACAAATTCGGATTATTATGCAGAAAACATCGTTCCGTATGATGACCACATTGAATTTACAATCGCTGCACCTGACGGAAAATATGATGCAGTGCTGAACTGCTCCGGTATATATAACGTTGCCAATGCGGTATGCGCCTTTGCAGTGGGCAGACTTTCCGGAATCGATCCGTACAGACTGATAGCGGGTATTTCCAGATTCAGAACATCCGAATACAGACAGAACACCATCTTCAAGGATGGATATAAGATTATCATGGACTGCTCCAGTGCGACTCCTGACTCTATGGACTCGGCTATTATAAGCTTCGGAAAGTCTGAAATCCCGTCTGAGACAGGAAGAAGGATTGCCATTCTTGGAAATGTTGCCATGCTGGGCAAGAAGTCAACCTACTGGCATGAACACTTCGGTGATGTTCTTGCCGAAAACGGAGTTGACATGGTAATCACTTACGGAAAACATGCGGCTCATATAGCAGAAAGAGCGGGGGAACTTGGTGTGGAAGCATATTCCTTCCTGAACGAGGAAGAACTGAAGCAGAAAATCTGTGAGGTTATCAGACCGGGAGACGCTCTCCTGTTCAAGTCAAGCCCTAAGGGCGGAGCAAGCCTTATCGAACCGTATGAGGATGTTTTCGGGAAAATCGGGTAATAAGGGAGTTTGAGTTTTGTTTAAAACATTAAAGCAGATTATTGAAGATCATTTTAGATATATGCCCCAGATTCTTCGACTTGCGAAGGTAGACAAGGACAGAGCCTTCAAGGGTTCGGATCTGGGATGGGTATGGGCTTTGTTCAAGCCTGCCATGAGAATTGCGGTGTACTATGTAGCCATGATTATCGGTTTCAGGACATCCAAGGACATGCCGGGCATTCACTGCTCCTACTTTCTGTGGCTGGTAACCGGACTGGTTCCGTGGTTTTATCTGAGCGGGATGATTTCGGGAGGCGCCTCCTGCTTTAAGAGGTATAAGGGAATGGTTCAGAAGACAAGTTTTCCGAAGACTGCAATTCCGACCATTGTAACACTGTCCAATTTCAGAATACATCTTGTGGTGTTTGCTTTTACTCTGGTTCTGTACCCTCTTATGGGGTACAGGCCTACAGTATACTGGCTGCAGCTGCCGATATATATCGCATTGATGCTGGTGTTCACCTATTTCTGGTCACTGGCAACAGGACTGCTTTCGGTAGTCAGCGAGGATTTTCTTAACGTGCTTAGAACTATAAATGCGGCGGTCTTCTGGCTGTCGGCAATTCTGTTCAACAAGGCAACAATAGATAATCCTATAGCAGTTGCTTTTTTCAGAATTAATCCGGTAACCTTTATCGTCTACGGATATCGCAATTCGCTGTGCTACAATCAGTGGATATTTGAGGATTACATAAGTCTGATTTACTTCCTGGTGGTGCTGCTGATAATGATTATCGTATCAACAAAGCTGTATTCGGGTCTGAGAAAACAGCTTCCGGACATTCTGTAGGAAGAGGGGTAGGAAAGTGAAAAAACCGGTTATAGAACTGAGAGATGTTTCTAAAGAATTTAAAATGTTCAGAAACAACAGGGACCGAATGCTGAACCTTATTTTTCGCATACGCAAGGTAAAGGATGTACGCAGGGGCGTAGAAGATCTGAACATTAAGATAAACAAAGGTGAAAACGTTGCCATTATAGGAGCAAGCGGAGCAGGCAGAAGTGTTACCGCAAAGCTGATGTCGAGATACCTGTATCCTACAACAGGGAAGGTATACATAAGAGGAAAGGTGACAGCTCTGTTCGACCTCAGAAGCGGGTTTGTAACGGATTTTACCGGAAGATACAACCTGCATACCCAGGCAAGTATTCTGGGCTGGAGTAAAGAGGAAATACAGCAGTATGAACAGGAAATCATAGACTTTGCGGAGCTGGGAGACAAAATCGACAAACCTCTGAAGGTATACGACAAGGGTGAACCGGGTCGGCTGGGCTTTGCTATCCAGACGCAGAAGAAACCGGAGATACTCATTATAGATAATCCTCTTATTGTGGGTAACTACAAGAGCAAGCAGAAGTGTCTCGGAAGAATTGAGGAATTTCGTGATGATCCGGAGGTGACTCTGGTATTCGCAACAGCAATGGTAAACCTGGCAAAGAGAATGTGCAGCAGAGGAATCGTCCTGGACGAGGGAAGAATAGTATTCGATGGTCCTGTGGACGATGCATGTGCATTTTACAAAAGAACTGTTCTTCCTAAGATTATGGGAAAAATGGAGGCCTCTGTGGAAGAGGATGAGGAAGACCCTATGGATGAACTGGGAGGCGACGGCGACGGCTACGATGACGTTCTGTAGTCCCGCTGCCGGCATAAATCTTCAGCATTATACGAGGAAGAGAGATAAATGACTATAGTAGTGAGAATCGGCAAGCTGTGTATGAGGCTTGTTTACTGTATTCTTAAATTATTCAGAACAAAAAAAGGAAAGATTCTGTTTTTGAGCCGTCAGTCGGATACCCTGAGCCTGGACTTCAGAATGCTTAAGGAGGAACTGGAAAAGCAGGCGGCAGAATCAGGAAAAAAAATTCAGATTGTACAGATCTGCAATTATATGGTGGATGGAAAGAGCGGCATAGTAAAGTTCGGCACGGATGTTCTGCGGAGCATGTATCACCTTGCTACGAGTGAGGTGGCAGTGCTGGATGCATACTGGCCCGCTGTTTCCATGCTTAATCACAAGAAGAGTCTGACAGTAATCCAGATGTGGCATGCCATAGGAAAAATCAAGCAGTCCGGATATCAGACTCTGGACAGGGAGTCAGGCCGCAGCAAAAAGGTGGCAGAGCTTATGGACATGCATAAGAACTATGACATCATTATTGCCGGCGGAAAAGCCTTCAACAGGTTTTACTGCCTGTCATTCAATACGACAGAGGATAAGCTGTGCAACATCGGACTGCCTAGAATAGACTATCTTCTGCAGACAGAGAAAAGAAACAGAGACCGGGTACTGGAGAAGTATCCTGTCTTCAGAAATAAGAGGGTGGTGCTCTATGCACCTACCTTCAGACGCAACATAGAGCTGAAGTGGGAACCGCTGCTTGAAAGGTTTGACTTCAGCGAGTCGGTTTTGATAATCAAGGGTCACCCTAACCAGGCCATCGAGTGTGACAGAGAGGGAGTCTATATGTGCCCTGAATTCTCATCGGTCGAGATGCTGGCAGCCTGTGACTATCTGATTACAGACTATTCAGCCATCGCGCTGGAGGGTGCGGTTCTCAACAGGAAGACATATTATTTCCTGTACGACTTCGAAGAGTACACACAGAAAAACGGCATTAACGTCAATCCGTTCGAATCCATGCCGGGGTGTGCGTTCCGCGACGGAAGAGAGCTTATAGACCATCTGCAGTCAGACAGCTACGACCAGAGCGTTCTGGACCGGTACAGGGAGATGTATCTGCCCGACAGCCTCGGCACATCCACACGTCGTCTGGGTCAGCTGGTTCTATCAAAGCTTACAGGGACAGAAAACTAATTTCGTTAGGAGACAGAATATACGATGTTTAAATCTTTAAAAAAACGCATGAACAAGGTAAAGCTGTTTGTCATTTTCTTTTACAGAATTCTTTTTGTAAAGAACCACTTCAAGTGTCCTTTATGGAAGAAGCTGAGGGCAAACTTTGGCGGAGGCTTTACAGCAGACCAGTGGATGCTATATGACTTCGACCACAATGATAAATCAGAATACTTATCGGAATTTGACTGGTATCGTTCACGCTATATTAATGCTCCTTTCGACTTCCTACTAAATAACAAGATAGCCGCTGCTGAGCTTCTGAAGCAGTATGTGAGAACACCGGAAAGCTATATGATAAAAAACGACGGTTTCCTGTCCAGCTTTCAGAGTGAGCAGCTGGATTATCAGTACGCAGTTGATCTGCTAAAGGAGAAGAAGCAGCTGTTTATCAAACCCTACGGCGTAGGAAAGGGAATGGGTGTAAACATCCTCATATACAGGGACGATACTATATATGTAGATCAGACTCCATACACTGATGAGGAGTTTATTGCATTTCTGAAGGGAAGAGACGACTGGTTCATTTCAGAGGCTATGCATCAGCACCAGTATCTGAACGACATATACGATAAGACAGTTAATACTATTCGTCTGATTACATTGAAGGATCCTGAGACTCACCAGTTCAAGATTTTCTTTGCGGTGCAGAGAATAGGAACCAAGGAGACCATTCCCGTTGATAACGGAAGCAGAGGCGGTCTGGTTGCAAAGATTGACCTGGAAACCGGCGTGCTTTCAGAGGCAAGATGCCTTCACAACAGAAATGTATACAAGGTTCATCCTGATTCAGGTAACCCTATCGAAGGAGCGCAGGTGCCTGAATGGGACAGAATCAAGAAGGAAATGCTGGAGCTTACAAGGAATATGCCTTACATGCATTTTATCGCCTGGGATGTTCTTATTCTTGAGGACGGAGAGGTATGCATAATCGAGGCAAACACCTCATCCGGCGTAAACATCATACAGCTCTGGGGCGGACAGCGTAACAAGGAACTGGGCGACTTCTACAGATATCATAAGTGCATTAAAAAATAACAGGAGCAGAGATTTATGCTGTACATTATTATGGCAGACGGAAAAGGTCTGAGATGGAACAATCACAATGATATACCGAAGCATCTGATTACCATCGACGGTGAATCCCTTTTGAGCAGGACTGTCAGGCTTATTAAGGAAAGAGAGCCTGAGGCTGAAATCGTAATAACGAGCCACAATCCTCAGTACGAGATTGATGGTGCCAGACGATATGAGCCGAAGAACAATGTGCTGGAGATAGACAGATTTACGGCGGAGCTTATCGGCGACAACATCTGTTTTCTCTATGGAGATACATTCTATTCGGAAAAGTCTATGGATACCATAGCATTCGCAGAAACTGATGAAATACTGTTTTTCGGAAACGGAAAATCAATAGTTGCGGTCAAGGTAACTGACGGAGAGCTTTTCAGAAAGCATGTAAGCAGAGTGAGACAGCTGTATCTGGACAAGAAGCTGGACACCTGCAAAGGCTGGCAGGTTTATCAGTCCTATGCGGGACTTCCTTTTGGCGATAAATCACCGACAGACTGCTTCGTGTTCATAGAAGATGAGACCAGAGATTTTAACTCACCAAAGGATTTAGAAGGGTAAGCTTATGGCTGAAAAAGAGAGCAGAAAAATAAAAATAGTCTTTACAGGAGACCTTTCCTTCAGCGGATATTTCCGCGGAAGGGAAAAGGAAGACATTCTGGCTCCTGAAGTAAAGGAATTTTTCGATGACAGCCGGTGGACAGTCATCAATCTGGAGAGCCCTGTTACAGACAGCGGAGACACTGAGAAGGAAAGGCTTGCACACAAGTGCGATGAGGCGGCGGTGGATTTTATCCTTGGCAACTTCAGAAGCCCTGTTGTATCTCTTGCCAATAACCATATGATGGACTTCGGCGAAAAGGGACTTTTGGATACCATGAACAGTCTTGACCGGGCAGGCATACAGAGACTCGGCGCAGGCAGAAATCTCGATGAGGCTGCAAAGCCTGTAATTCTTGAGTCTGACGGTTTTAGAGTCGGGATTCTGGCATTTCAGTACAAGAAGACGGGAATTGCAGGAAAGAGCAGTGCTGGACCACTGCATGACTCTCAGAAGAGCATAATCAAAAAGACGATAAAGGATCTGAAAAAGACGGCTGACAGAGTAGTCGTGGTATATCACGGTGGAGAAGAGTTTCTTCACACACCGATGCCGTACAACAGAAAGCAGCTGCAGAAATATATCTCCTGGGGTGCAGATGCTGTTGTGGCACATCACCCGCATACGGTTCAGGGATATGAATTCTACAAGGGAAAGTGTATTTTCTATTCCCTTGGTAACTTTATCTTCGATACCGATTACCAGAGAGTGCAGAAGGATTCTGAGGACGGAATGCTTCTTAAACTTGTCTTCGACCCCGACAGCGAGAAGGTTGAATTTCAGAACCTGCCGATAAGAATCAACCGCGATAGTCAGACGGTAGAGGTCAGGGAAAAGGACCTGTATTTCAGAGATATAAACCATATGGACTACGAAAGCTTCTGGGCAGAGGAGGCAGTGCGTAAAAAAAGCGTGTTAGCCGACTCTAACTCCGTAGAAAAGGTAGAAAAGAAGAAGCTGAGCAGATCACAGAAAATAAGGAAAAAGCTTGCCGAATCCATAAATGATCCGGGAGAAGCAAAGCGAAAGCTGACGAAAAAACTATACTTAAAAAAAGGCAGAAAAAAAGCCGCCGGAAAGTAGACCTGAAACCTGTTTTCAGGTTCAGCCGCTCCGGCGGCTTATACTGTATTCAGTTGGTTTTGATGCCCCTGGAGCGGCACAGCTCATGAGCCTGCGAACCTTCTTTGCAGTGTATCGTAAGCTTCGGACATCCGGCGAAGGCATCTTCTCCGATGTACATAAGACCGTCCGGAAGGTAAACATCCTTAAGCTTCGGGCAGTCGGCAAAGGCTCTGTCACCTATGTGACGCACGCTGCTTCCCAGAGTTATGCTTTCAGCGAAAGTGTTACCCATGAAAGCTTCCTCATCTATGTTTCTCAGCTGTTTTCCTTTTATTTTATCGCCAAGAACAATTCTGCCTGACACGGATGAACAGCCTTTAACAGTAGCAAAGGCAGGGCAGACATTGTAGTCGATTCCGTCAACTGATACGTTCTTGCTCTTTGCGGAGTCAGAGTACATCTGTTCAGCGAACATGGTGCCGAACATCCGGTCGATGACCTGAGCCAGCTTCATTTTGGAGCTTCCCTTGAACAGAACCACATCTCCGGGCGCCATATTCTTCTTCAGAAAAGCGATAAGGTCAGCAGGCTTGGTGAAGCTGTAGGCGTTGAAGCCCTTAGCCGTGGCGATTTTGTACACCTCTTTTGAATTCTTGCCGTAGCAGACCAGTATATCCATTACATGACCGGTGACAATCTCACCGATTTTTTTATGCACATCCTTAGCCATTCCGGCCATTCCGGTCACATCACCGATAACTGCAATCTTCTTTCCGCTTTCCATTTTCAGCGAATCCAGAACGGAAAGCGCCGAGTCTATGGAATCAGGAGAAGCGTTGAAACAGTCTACGAAAAGCCTGTAGCCGTCTATATTTACAAAATTCTGTCGTACTCCGCTGGTTCTGAATTCGGCAAGGCCTGTCTGTATTTCCGAGTCTGTCAGACCGAACTGCCTGGCTATGGCAAAGCAGCAGACCGCGTTAAGCACATTGTGCTCACCCGGAACGTTGAGCACCACAGGTGTGCGGCTGTCGCCGTGACAGATATCAAAGTGCATCTGCCCATCGGACTGAACAATGTTGTCTGCGAAGTAATCGGCGTTTCTGTTGTGTACTGCGTAATATACGGTGTCAGCATCCACAGTCGCCTTCGATAGCAGCGGGTCATCTCCGTTAAGGTAAAGCACGCCGTCCGGCGTCAGACCGTCCGTTATACCCAGCTTGTTTACCATCAAAGCTTCCCGTGAGCCGTGATTGCCTATATGGGCATCTCCGATGTTGGTCACGCATGCCGCATCCGGCAGAATCATTCTTGAGTGCCTGGAAGCGCCGCCCCTGCGGCCGCCGCCGATTTCCTGAATATATATCTCCTGCCATGGTCTGAAGCTCTGAATGTGCAGGCCGATATTAACCTGTGTGTTTGTGTTTCTAAGGTTTCGGTCAGTGTCGTAGTGCTGCTTCAGAACGTTGTACAGCATATCCTTGGTGCTGGTTTTTCCTATGCTTCCCGTTATTCCTATGGTCTTCAGGGGATATTTCGACCTGATATATGCACACAGCTTTATGTGAGCTTCCATAGGGCTGGAGAGCACCACATGAGGAACTGCAGGATCAAGAGGAACATGACTGAATACGAAGCAGACTCCCTTTTCCAGTGCCTTCTCCACAACCAGCAGTCTGACCTTGAGCGGCTTATCGATAACGTCATTTACATCCCTGTACGGCTCGTTGAAAAAGAGCACGTCTCCTTTTTCCGAATCAGGCCAGTGGGTGGTAATCTTTCCTGCGCTGACATGCTCCATATATGCGTATTCGGCAGGAAGCTCAGCATCGACGATTCGGCAGATATCTCCGACAGTCATCACATCGTCAATGTGGTGATATCCTGTGCAGCCTGTGACAATCGTCTTATATGCCTCCAGCATGTCAGGATCGTCCTTGCAGCTGTTGTATGTCATGAGGCTGGAGGTTTTGATAACCCCTTCACCGCAGCGACTCAGCATAGGCAGAAAGCACCTGTTGACCTGAAAATCTCCGGAGCCCGGAACCTGAATAAGCTTGTGGCGCAAAACAACCCACGGGCTGCAGCCGGCAGACAGGCCGGAAGGTATGCTGCCCGCAGAAGGGCAGGTGTGAATGTATTTTCCGTCGAGCCTTCTGACCGGAACTCCTGCCCTGACAGACTCCGTATCTGTTGCAAACACGTAGTCCGCACCGAGGCTTACAAGGTATTTCATGATTGTTTTGTCATAGCCTCTGTCACACCTGTTCAGAGCATAAACAAGCGTATAATCTGCATTCTCGCGGGCGTAGGCGATATTTGTCAGAGCCTGCCCGGAGATTCTGATTTTTCCGTCGTTCAGGTTGTCAGGGCTTAATGTTATTCCGACTGCAGCCAGTCTGAAGCCGCCCATATTGAACAGATAGCTCTTTTTTTCAGAAAGGAAGTAAAGCTTTAGTCCGTCCGGCGCCAAACTGTTCATCTCCTCTGCCTTTTCCGGGCTGTCTGTTATTGCAAGCCGCAGAGCGATATCTTCATCCCCCGGAATGGCAGACAGCATGGCTGTAAGTTCAGCTGCTTTCTCCGGGTCGGCTTCTTTGCGGTATCCGAGAATATCAAAACCGGCAGCGCAGGCCGGATTCGGCCTGCAGTCCAGATCAATCAGGGAAAGGGTGGTCTGATCAATATCAGAGGCGGGAAGATTACCATACAAAGACGATAAATGTGCATTATACCGCTTTACGGTCTTTGCCTTTCTGCTGTCCTTATATTTATCTGCCGTCATTTCCACAGGAGGAATGCTCATCACCTTTGAATAGGCAATTTTCAATAGTCCCAGGGTTTTCTTATTCATAATAATTACCTCTGTAATGTGTTAGTCTGTTTTAGTTATGATACTACTTTTGCCCTCAATTATCAACTCCATGTAAGTATTGAAAACTGTAGTACGGGTGTGATATAATAGATAAGCTATTAGGTAATTGAGGTAAAATGAAATGAAATAACAGGAGTGATAATATGCGTAGTAAAACCCATAAGCTGGAGTTCAGCACTAAATCAAACTGGTTCAGTCGCAGAACACGCTGGCAGAAGGTACTTATAATTATCGGACTGGTTATTCTTGTGCTGGGTCTGGCTGTAGGCGGATATGCCGCTTTTCAGTACAGCAAGCTGGATAAGCTGGACGGAAAGTCAGAGGGCGAGCTGTCCTGTGTGGATGTGAACGGATATGTCAACATTCTGCTTCTTGGAGTGGACAGCCGTAACATGGACGACATCCAGGGAACAGGTGCAGATGCCATTATGATTCTCAGCCTTAAGGAGGAAACAGGAGAGGTTACACTGACGTCAATCTACCGTGACACCTACCTGAAAATGGCTGACAGTGACAACTGTTACAAGATAACCGATATCAACCGTATTGCAGGTCCTGAAGGACTTATTAAGACCATGAACGAGGCTATGGATCTTAATATAAGCAAGTATGTCGTTGTGAATTTCAAGGCTGTAGCCGATCTTGTGGATGCGGTGGACGGAATTACCGTAAACGTTGAAGAATACGAGATTGAACAGCTTAACAAATACACCAGACAGACTGCAAACAACATCGGAAAGAAAGATTACAATACTGTAAGTGCTCCCGGTGAGCAGACCCTTGAAGGAGTACAGGCTGTATCCTACGGACGTATACGTAAGGGCGTAGGAGACGACTTTAAGAGAACTGAACGTATGAGAATCGTTCTGAATCTTGTTCTTGAGAAGCTGCAGCTGAACAGTCTGAGTCAGCTGAACAAGATTATGAATGCAGTGCTGCCGAACGTTCAGACCAATATGGGAATGAGCGATATGCTTATTCTGGCATCCAAGGTAAAGGATTTCCACATTACCAAGGGAGACGGCTGGCCGTATACTGTGACTACCGGTTATCTGGGCGGAGTATCCTATGTGTTTGCGGACAATATTCTGGACAATGTAACCAAGCTTCACCAGAACATTTTCGGACAGGAGGATTATTCTCCTTCAAATGTTGCTCAGAATGTGGCGGCTTTGATAGAAGGCAACAAGGCGGGAGCAGCAAACCAGAAGACGGTGGATCCTGTGGTTGAGGCCAACAAGGACAACCCGAACAAACCGGCAGCAACCGGGAACTCTGATAAAAAGGACGAGAACAAGAACGATAAGCCGTCCACTGCTGATCCGGTCACACCTGATCCGGAACCTGCAGATCCGGAACCGACACCGGACCCTGAGCCTGTCGATCCGACACCGACACCGGATCCTGAACCGGTCGATCCGACACCGACACCGGATCCTGAACCGGTCGACCCGACACCTCCGGACAGCGGCAGTGAAGCATCGGCAGAATAAATACAGTAAATTATAATGAGTAGGAGATAAATAAATGGCAAAGGAAAAGATTAATTTTGAAGATGAGCAGGTTAGACTAAGGTACAGACATACAGCCAGCCACGTTATGGCGCAGGCAATCAAGAATCTGTGGCCTGATGCAAAGCTTGCAATCGGACCCGCAATTGATAACGGCTTCTATTATGACATTGATATGGAGCACAAGCTTTCAGACCAGGATCTTCTGAAAATCCAGAAGGAAATGAAAAAGGTTATCAATGCTAACCATAAGCTGGAAAGATTCGAGCTTCCAAGAGAAGAAGCTGTCGCTTTCATGGCTGAAAGAAATGAAGACTACAAGGTTGAACTTATTAACGACCTGCCTGAGGATGCAGTAATTTCATTCTACAAGCAGGGAGACTTCGTAGACCTGTGTGCAGGACCTCATATGGAATCTACAGGACAGATCAAGGCTGTAAAGCTGATGAGCGTTGCAGGTGCATACTGGAGAGGTGACGAGCACAACAAGATGCTTCAGAGAATCTACGGAACTGCGTTCCCGACTCAGGAGGAACTGGACGAATACATCAACAGACTTGAAGAGGCAAAGAAGAGAGACCACCGTAAAATCGGCAAGGAAATGGATCTGTTCGCTATCTTCGAGGAAGGTCCGGGATTCCCGTTCTTCATGCCTAAGGGTATGATTATCAGAAACGAGCTTGAGAACTTCTGGAGACAGGAGCACAGAAAGAGAGGATATCAGGAAATTAAGACACCTCTTATCCTTAACGAGCAGCTTTGGAGAACTTCCGGTCACTGGGATCACTACAAGGATAACATGTACTTTACCAAGATTGATGATGGTGACTACGCTATCAAACCTATGAACTGTCCGGGCTCCATGCTTTGCTACAAGAGAAAGATGTGGTCATACAGAGATTTCCCAATCAGAATGGGTGAACTGGGTCAGGTTCACAGACACGAGCTTTCCGGTGCATTACACGGACTTATGAGAGTAAGAACCTTTACTCAGGACGATGCTCACATCTTCATGCTTCCTGATCAGATCAAGGATGAAATCGTAGGCGTAGCAAGATTCATTGACGATGTTTACAATATGTTCGGCTTCAAGTATCATATCGAGCTCTCCACAAGACCGGAGGACTCAATGGGTACAGATGAAGAATGGGAAATGGCTGAGGACGCACTGAGAAGTGCTATGGAAGAGCTTGGCGTACCTTACGTTGTAAACGAAGGAGATGGCGCGTTCTACGGTCCTAAGCTTGACTTCCACCTTGAGGACTCAATCGGAAGAACATGGCAGTGCGGTACTATCCAGTTAGACCTGCAGATGCCTCAGAGATTTGACCTGACTTATGTTGGGTCAGACAACGAAAAGCACAGACCTATCATGATTCACCGCGTAATCTTCGGTTCAATCGAAAGATTCATCGGAATCCTGACAGAGCACTTTGCCGGAAAATTCCCTCTGTGGCTGGCGCCTGTACAGGTTAAGCTTCTGACAGTAGCAGAAGCATTCAGCGACTACGCAAAGGAAGTTGCTGCAAAGCTTGAGGAAGCAGGACTTCGTGTTGAATTAGACATCCGTAACGAGAAAATCGGCTACAAGCTGAGAGAAGCGCGTAACGAAAGAGTTTCCTACATCTGCGTAATCGGTGAAAAGGAAATGAATGCAAACACAGTAACAGTTCGTTCCAACAAGGTTGGCGAGCTGGGAGAAATGTCCGTTGACGAATTCACAGCAAAGCTTGTTGAAGAAGTTAAGACAAAGGCAATGTAATTTTAATAGATACGGACGAAAAGAATAAGGGGGGAGTATCGCAGAATAATTTAACTGAGTTATTTTGTGATGCTCCCTTTATGATTATGATGAAAGAGGTGTTACTGCTGTGAAAAGAATTCTGCGTCTGGTTATTTTAACCTGTCTGCTGGCCGGTCTGCTGTGTCCGGGTACGGTAACGGCTGCCTCCAGGTATGCTAAGACATATACAACAAGCGGGACTGCCTGTGAAAAACCGGAGGATCTTTTTAAGAATCCGTACTGTTACTACAAGGGAACCGGTGAGTACGAGGGAATAGAGGTCTGGGCTGAGAAAGAAAAGACTGTTAAGCTTCCGATGGATGGTGTTTTTGCCCGTGATGTTCTAATTATCAATAAAACAGAAAACTATGTTTCTATGGAGGATTAATCCGGGGCGAAGGTTTCCGGAGAATTTGCAAAATATACAGCTGGCAATCTGGTAATATTCCATCCGAACCCTTTCAATCCTACACTGGATCCGGGTGAATCAATGCGCTGTATAATGACGGTTGACTTTGCAAACCATCTCAATAACATCAAGTCAAATATAAATGGTGAACTGCTGATTGAACAGCCTCTTAACGTTGCTATAAAAAATGATGATGTGTATAAGCAACTTGATCCTGTTTCCATAAAGATTTCGACCGATGTGAAGGCGTACAGCAGCGCGTACTTAAACAAAAAGAGTAACCGTACAGCTACAGTAAAAGGATATGTGAAAAACGCATCAGGTAAAGCTGTGAAGGGGGCAAAGGTTACCATCAGTACGGCCCTTACGGATCCGGTAACCACAACGACTGATGCAAAGGGATATTACAGTGTCAAGGTGTTCGGCTCATATAATGAGTATTACGGAACCTGGCATCAGGCTCAGATTACAGTATCTAAGAAGGGATTTGCGGAGCAGTCCACAATTATACGGCCAAAGGCAAAGAACACTGTCACAAAGTCATTTAAACTTGTATCAAAGTCATCAGCCCTGACGTACAAGAAAACGAAGGAGATTGGCATAGGTATCCAGTCAAACTACTTTGATGTTTCCGAAAACAGCCAGATTATAGCGACTGCGCCGTTCCATTCCGGCTTTTCAAAGGAAAAGATTGAGCAGTATGCAAATCTGTCTATCTCCAATCTGAAAGGCACATCGACAGAGAAGATTCGTCTGTACGCTGAGACTGCATGTATTGCTGTATCAGAGGATGGCAAATACATAGCCACACAGCGTGCAGGAAGAGATGACAATCATTCGGTCACAGTGATTTATGATAATACCGGTGAAAAGATCTATGAAAGAGAAGGATATCCGCCGGTGGGAGAAATTTTCTCAGGCGGCACACTGATGGGCGAGGATCAGGTATATGGATTATACCGCAGCGCAGTTTTCTCCAGGGATAATAAGTATATGGTGGTATCCTCGATGAACGGTGATGTATACTGTCTTGACTGGAAAAATGACAAGCTCATCTGGACAAACAATGTGCGTAATCAGGTAAGAACATCCGAGTATTCCAGTGATGGTTCCATGATATACCTATCTTCAGGTGACGGTTATCTTTATGCACTGTCTGCTTCGGATGGTGATATTGTATGGAAAACATATATCGGTTCCTGGGGAACAAGCTTTACCGCAGGGGAAAAGTATATTGCAGTTTCGACAAAAAGTGCCTGCCATTCACTGAGAATACTCGATGCAAAGACCGGCAAGCAGTACTGGTGCTATGATACTCCGGGAAGAGGGGAAGCCATTTTGTCGCCGGATGAAAAGATGGTATATTACTGCAACGAAACTTCATCGGCCTATAATTTTGCTACCAGCGTGGTGTTTGACACGAAAACAGGAAAGGTGCTGTATTCGGTAGGACACGGAGGCCAGATGGGAGCCTGGTCGAAAAACGGCAAATATCTGGTGGTAAAGACAAATCAGGAATTGTATGTATGTAAAGCTTCCACCGGTGAAATCCTCTGGAAGAAGAAGTGTTCGGACTGCTTCGAATGCGGTTCCCGTGCACTTGCTGTATCCAATGACGGGAAATATATTGCAGCAGGCTTCAATTCCGAACGCGGAATCGGCAAAATTCTTTTCTACCAAAAGAGCTGAGCCTGAATGTACTTGAACGGGTAAGGATGAGATTAATAAGGGGAGCATCGCTCCATGACTAAATTCAGTTATGGAGCGATGCTCCATTTTTATTTCATATCAAAACACGGCAGATGGCTTCCTCCAACATCATAGAAAAGCTGAAATATGTGTAAAACGGGAAATCACATTAATAGTTTACACACACCGTCCATTATGCAGACAGCAGTTGACAAACCATCGGGGGGGGGGTACAATCTTACAAGAAAAAGAAATATGTCGAAAGACAAATTGTGCAAGGCTTCAAGTCTAAATCATTTTAGGTAATGCGTTGCAATCTTTTTTATTTAATTAATTGTTTGGCTGATGAAGGAGGGATTATTTTAAAGCCGGGTTTAATCACATATGTCAGATTAAACGTAATTATTTATTATTTCTCAGAATTGACAATTTTAGAAAGGCGAGTAAGAAAAATGAGAAGAAAGATTATTTCTGTTTTATTGTCAGTCGCCATGGTTATGGTGATGATGCCAAGTATGGCATTTGCGGCAGGTGGAAGTAGTTTGACAGATTTGTCTGATTCAGGTAATTGGGTTACTGATAGAACAGAACCACAGAACTGGAAAATTACTGATGGAAAAATAACTTTTTCAGTAAGTGAAAGTCCTGCAGCAGAGAATTGGTATGCTTACCAAGGAAAAAAGGCAAACACTGGTTATCCAGTATCAGGATACTGGTGTGAAGAGCATACTTTTGAAATAACTCAGGAAATGCTTGAAACTAACAATGTAAATGCATCATTATGGATTCAAGTTGATAAAGAGGGCTCAGACACAGTAGATTCTCAGAAAAACTGTGTAGATTGGTCGATTATCCAGTTTATTAATGTGGAAAACGCACCACAATGGCAGGCTTGGAATTCTAATGGTTCTGGTAGTTGGGGCACAGTTGATGTTGTAACTCCTAGTGTTGGAACACATTCAGTAAAAACAATATTTAATAACGGTGTTATTCGTCAGTATATTGATGGAGCAAAAGTAAATGAATATACAATTAAAGACGGGGAGGTTACTGTAACAGAAACAGCTCCTGTATCAGTTATTGCTCAGGCTAGATCATATGGTTCATCATTCTCAGTAAAAATAGGTGTTCCTGTAATCACATCAGATATTACAGACTTATCTGTTGCGGATAGTTGGGTTACTGATAGAACAGAACCACAGAACTGGAAAATTACTGATGGAAAAATAACTTTTTCAGTAAGTGAAAGTCCTGCAGCAGAGAATTGGTATGCTTACCAAGGAAAAAAGGCAAACACTGGTTATCCAGTATCAGGATACTGGTGTGAAGAGCATACTTTTGAAATAACTCAGGAAATGCTTGAAACTAACAATGTAAATGCATCATTATGGATTCAAGTTGATAAAGAGGGCTCAGACACAGTAGATTCTCAGAAAAACTGTGTAGATTGGTCGATTATCCAGTTTATTAATGTGGAAAACGCACCACAATGGCAGGCTTGGAATTCTAATGGTTCTGGTAGTTGGGGCACAGTTGATGTTGTAACTCCTAGTGTTGGAACACATTCAGTAAAAACAGTGTAAGGGTCAAAACGTGGGCACATATATAAAAGAAAAATCTCCCTTGTCTACAA
>JBJESZ010000093.1:0-5320 GCA_051883055.1 Emergencia sp. | reverse complement strand
ACAGAAGCTGTCGCTCATCTGTGCTCTTCACCGGAATAATGTCGGTAACCTTCGGAGCACCCTGAGTTATAGTTCCCGTCTTATCCAAAACAACTATTTTTGCTCTACCTGTCTTTTCCAGAGAAACGGCGGTCTTAAACAGAATTCCGTTCTTCGCTCCCATGCCGCTGCCTACCATGATGGCTACAGGAGTTGCCAGTCCAAGAGCACAGGGACAGCTTATAACCAACACAGAAATTCCCCTTGCGAGAGCAAATCCGACAGTCTGTCCCGCCAAAAGCCAGGCTGCAACTGTAATTACCGCGATGGCAATAACCACCGGTACAAATACTCCGGAAACCCTGTCCGCAACCTTCGCAATAGGGGCTTTTGTGGCTGCCGCATCACTGACCATCTGAATAATCTGTGAAAGAGTGGTGTCCTCCCCTACTCTCGTGGCTTCGCAGCGAATAAAGCCTGACTGATTCATTGTTCCGGCGGAAACCGGGCTTCCCGTCGTTTTGTCCACGGGAATGCTTTCGCCGGTAAGGGTGGATTCGTCGACAGCACTGTTTCCGTCTGTCACAATTCCATCTACAGGAATGCTTTCTCCGGGACGAACCACAAAGATATCTCCCTTAATCACCTGCGCCACGGGAACATTCATTTCCATTCCATTACGCTCAACATTGGCTGTCTTTGGTGCCAGCTTCATCAGACTTTTTAGTGCGTCTGTGGTTTTGCCCTTTGAACGTGCCTCCAGCATTTTCCCAAGGGTTATCAAAGCCAGAATCATGGCTGCCGACTCAAAATAGAATTCATGCATATATGACATTACTGCACCGGCATCGCCTCTTGCCTGTGCATCCGTCATTGCAAACAGTGCAAAAGTGCTGTATCCAAAAGCTGCTGTTGCACCCAGTGCAACCAGTGCATCCATATTAGGCGCGCGGTTTATCAGGCTTCTGAACCCGCTGATGAAGAATTTCTGATTAATCACCATAATCACCGCTGTCAGAAGCAGCTGCAGAAGTCCCATTGCCACATGGTTGTCCTCGAAAAATCCAGGCAGTGGCCATCCCCACATCATATGTCCCATTGAAACATACATCAGCACGATCAGAAATCCCAGGGAAGCGATCAGTCTCTTTTTCAGCAGAGGTGTTTCCCTATCCTGAAGGGCGTTGTCATCAGAGACAGATGCTGAATTTCCGGATGCGCCCGAATCGGCCGAATTTCCCGCACCTGCGGAAACACCGGATTTTTTTATGGCGGCATCGTATCCTGCATCGCGAACCGCCGCAATTATTTCTTCGGGTTTTGCCGTTCCCTCTACTCCCATAGAATTTGTCAGCAGGCTCACCGCACATGAGGTTACACCGTCAACACCGGATACAGCCTTCTCAACTCTGGCAGAGCAGGCGGCGCAGCTCATACCGGTTACTGAATATTGCTCCATAGTGTTATAATACCCCCTTTACTTCATCAGTTTCTGAAGAGTTGTAACCAACTCATCTATAACCTCATCTTTGCCGTCACGTATGTCTCTGGCAACACAGCCTCTGATATGGCTTGCCAGCAGCTCCTTGTTGAAGGCATTCACCGCGGCATTAACTGCCGCACACTGAACGAGTATATCTGTACAGTAAACATCGTTTTCCACCATTCCGCGAATACCGCGAATCTGACCTTCGATACGGTTCAGCCGATGTATCAGTTTTTTTCGTTCGTCCTCTGAGCGCATGGTCGTTTTTGCACTGCAGCAGAATTTGTTATCTGTCATAGTATGATTATCTCCCTGATTATAATTATTTCCTGTTTTGTCAGGTATTATAATATACCCCTATGGGGTATATGTCAAGTTCTTGATACCATGCTGAAAAAGAACAGCTCCGGTTAAGAGTGGAATAACATTTAGCTATTCCATCTTTAACCGGAGCGTATCCGAACCTTGTTTATTCTATATTCTTTCCGTATCTCTTGATTTTCGCTGTGGTTGTCTTCTCCAGCTCCTTTACAACCTCAACGATTCGAATTTTTTTGTAAGCCGGAATCTTGTCGTTGATTTCGTCTACTACCAGCTTGATTTTTTCTTTTACTGCATCTGCATCATTTATATCAAGGTCTGCAAATTTTGCCTTAAGCTCGTCAAGATTTGCAACAATCTTTGCCTTTACTGAGGTTTCACCATCTCTTGCCTTTCCTGCAATTACGATGGCTTCTGCAATTTCGGAGTAGTCACCTAATCTTTCTTCAAGTTCCTCCGGATAGATGTTCTTTCCGTTAGAGGTAACGATTACGTTTTTCAGTCTGCCTCTTATGTACAGCCATCCATCTTCGTCAATATATCCCAGATCTCCGGTTCTGAACCAGCCGTCCTGAAGGACTGCATCGGTTGCCTCCTGATCGCGATAGTACCCCAGCATCAGGTTTTCGCCTCTGGTGATGATTTCACCTACTCCCTCTTCATTTGGATTGTCTATTTTCATCTCATTTCCGGGCATAACCTTACCGGCTGAGTTGACATTCATATAAAAATCACAGTTTCCTGCAACAAGAGGTGCACATTCTGTAAGGCCATATCCCTGCAATGTCTCGATTCCTATAGAGTCAAAGTCCTCGATAAGGTACGGCTCGACAGCAGCGGCTCCTACAATGAAAAGTCTCATCTGTCCGCCAAGTTGCTTTCTTACACTTCTTTTAATTGCCCATCTGATTGGCAGTGGTGTACGCCTCATGGCATATCCGAGAGTATATTCCTCGAAGAGCTTCGCGTATCTCTTCGGGCAGCTGGCTGCCACACCCTTCTTTATCTGTTTTGATAACATCTTGAGAATAACGGGAACGACCACCAGAATAGTAGGCTTGTATTCTACGAGATTCTTTTTGATTTTGCTTAGTCCGTCGCAGTACGTGATGCATGCACCCTTGGAATACAGCAGAAGGAAGTTGAGCGTGCACTCGTATGTATGATGCAGCGGCAGCAGTGACAGCGTCTTGTCTTCAGGAGTAATCTTTACAGCCTGCACCGTTGAGTATATATTCGCACATACCGCAGCCTGTGAGAGACAGACACCCTTGGAGCTGCCTGTCGTTCCTGATGTGAAAATCAGAATCTGGCACTCGTCCTTTGGCAACGGAATATCATCAATCTCAGCCTTCATTTCAGCACTTACATTCAGATTCCTTTCCCATACAAAGGAAAAGTCATGATATTCTGCCTCGTAGCCCTGCTCCTTTACGGCTTCCTCGAGCTTCCTGTCCGCAAACATTGCCACACACTCAGCAGACTTCATGAATGCGGCCGCATCCTCCGCGCTGACCTCTTTATCGATAGGTACAACACATCCGACAGTTGAAGCTGCAAGATAGCAAAGGGACCACTCGCAGCTGTTTTTGCCCATGACTGCAATCCTTTTCCCCTTAAAACCTCTTCTGATGAACTCGGCGCATAATGCATAATAGAAGTCTCTCGCCTCTTCATAGCTTAAGTATCTGTATCCATCTCTGTCCTTCTGTTTAATCTGGAAGGCCGCTTTCTCCCTGAAGGTTTCAGCCGAATGATTCACAATCTCTCTGTAATTCGCAAACCTCTTCTCATCATAAAAATGTGCTGCCATCTCATTTCACCTTTCTGATTTTTGACATTTTTCGATTACTTACTATCATTCATTATACATTAATGTTACAGATATTACCACATCTGTTTTGAATTCTATAAACAAAACCTCCTGACATACAGTCTAAATAAAAACGACAGGACACTTTATCCTGTCGCAAATTATTTCTACTCTTTTATCAAAAGTCCCGGAGAGTTATCAGCCTATTCCTCCAAGAATCGCACCCGCAATAAGTGCCACCAGTGATAGCGGAACCAGCACATATTTTCCTAATGGGATAAACCATCCTCCAATAGGCTTGCTTCTGCCTGTATTAACTGCGTCAAGTGCGAATTTATCTCCGGCAATCCAGAAGAACATGAAGGCTGCGAGCATTGCTCCAAGCGGGCATACATATATGGACACTGCATCCATCCAGCCCGATACAATTCCCTGAATGAATAAAGCTACTATACATCCGAATGCAGCAACAGAACCTGTAGCAAGCACTCTGTTCATTCCGAATCTCTCCTGAAGGGTCGCAACCGGTGCCTCATACAGGTTAACCAGGGAGCTCATTCCCGCGAACAATACACATACGTAGAAAACCATTCCTACTATCTTTCCACCGGGCATTCCGTTGAATACATTGGCAAGATATATGAACATAAGTCCTGGACCGCCTGATGACAGCTCCGAACCACCAACTGCCATACTAGGAATAATTACCATGGATGCCAGTAATGCAGCAATTGTATCAAATACTGCTACGTCTCTTGCAGAGCTTGCCACATCCTCTTCATCGCTTAGATATGAACCGTAAATTACAGTTCCATTGCCTGCAATCGAAAGCGAGAAGAAGGCCTGACCAAAGGCATATATCCAAAGCTTAATATCCAGCAATCCTTCCGGTTTTATAGTAAAGATATACTTTAGTCCTTCTGCGGCACCTGGAAGTGTGAAAATATATATACCAAGTCCTACAAATAATATAAACAGAAGCGGCATCATAATCTTGTTTGCCCTCTCTATTCCACCGGAAATGCCAAACGCCATGATTATTGCAGTTACCACTACTGCAACCACTACCCATGTATTATTACCAAATGCTGATGCGGTACTCCCAAACATGCCTCCGATTATATCCAAATCCTGTCCCATAGCATATATACCGCCGGACAAAGCCAGATATGAATATTTGAATATCCAGCCCACAACTACCGTGTAACCAATGGCTAATGCGAGAGAACCAAGAACAGGAATAATTCCGATCAGTTCACCAATACGCCTTTTACCGGTGCGAAGCTCCGTGCATGCCCCAAATGCCTTAATTGGCCCTCCCTTTGCGGCACGGCCAAGCGCCATCTCTTCAATAAGACCGGTTGATCCAATCAGAATAACAAATATAAAATATGGAATTAAGAATGTCATTCCGCCCCAGGCGGAAACCATATATGGGAATCTCCATATATTCCCCATTCCTACAGCCGATCCTATGCAGGCAAGAATAAATCCTCTACGACCACTGAAGCCATCTCTCTTTTTTTTCATAAATAATGTCGCCTTTCTACTATTAAAACGAGTCTCGCACATCATTGTATCATAATTACAGCAACATGTGTAATATTTCTGCAAATAAAAAACTCTCCAAGTCATAAGGACCCGGAGAGCATATTATCATCGATACTAGCCAAGTGCAAGCATGCTGAATACCAGTGCGAAAAGTGCTACTGTTTCAGCAA
>JBJESZ010000092.1:4219-5429 GCA_051883055.1 Emergencia sp. | reverse complement strand
CATCTATGGAGGGACGTATGTGGCGTAATAGCTACGAAGATCCTTCGACTGATATGACGGGCCTGGATGATACGATATGGCCGGGAGCCTTTGAGCGTATGGAGCAGTTTATCAAGGATACCAAAATTATCCCGGAGGATATCGAACTTTCCTATGACCCTGTTATGAATATGTTCACCGAGGGTGAGGCAGCTATTATCCGTTCCGGCGGATCGAATGTGGTTGCACTTCAGAAAAATAACATAGACGCTGTATTTCTTCCCTATTTCGGACAGGACGGGGAACAGTGGCTGCTGACCTATCCGGCATTCCAGGTGGCACTGAATAAGGATCTGGAGAAAGACAAAACGCGTCAGGAAAAAGCTCTTAAAGTGCTTGGCGTTATGCTTTCCGAAGAAGGGCAGAATGTTCTTGCTAAGGGAGAGGATGTTATTACTTACAGTCAGAATGTGAATCTTGAACTGTCGCCTTACCTTGAGAATCTTAAGCCGCTGATTCAACAAAACCATATGTATATCCGAATCGCTTCCAACGACTTTTTTGCTGTGTCCCAGGACGTTGTTACGAAAATGATACAGGGTGAATACGACGCAAAGCAGGCCTATGAGGCATTTGATGCACAGTTAAAACAACCTAAGGACGATTCGAATGAAACCGTACTGTCCATGGATCGTGGATACTCCAATATATTCCATAAAGATGGCGGCAATGAATCCTATTCTGTTATGGCAAATACTCTGCGAGGAGTCTACGGCAGTGATGTACTGATTGCACCTGCATACAGCTTTACAGGATCTGTATTCAAGGCTGATTATAATGAAAAGATGGCTGGCAACATGATTATTCCGAATCCACTGGAAGCCTGGCAGCGTGAAATGAACGGTGCAGAACTGAAAGAATATATCAGGTATTCTGTAGAGGGTATTGAAAATGGATTTACACCGTTTAATCGTGGATCCCTGCCCACTGTCAGCGGAATGTCAATGGAAGTGCAGGAGACAGACGGAAAGTATACTTTGAGTCGTGTACTCAAGGATGGCAAAGAAATTAATGACGAGGATACATTTAAGGTAACCTGCCTTAATCTAGGGGCATATATGGGTCCGTTCCTGAGTGACGAAAATCGTGTATTTGAGAAAGCGGAAAAGCGCGTGAAGGAAACCTGGAAAGAGTATATCAAGGACGGCGGCAAGGTCGCAGAACCGGAAAA
>JBJESZ010000092.1:0-4119 GCA_051883055.1 Emergencia sp. | reverse complement strand
AGGAAACCTGGAAAGAGTATATCAAGGACGGCGGCAAGGTCGCAGAACCGGAAAAATATATATCATTGAAATAAGCCGGACACTTTTTAAATGAGGAATATAGAATTGAAAAAAAGAATTATTTCTACGCTTATGATCATGCTGCTTGGTCTTACGGGCTGTGGAACATACAAAGACAATGACAAGGTTGAGATAACGATGTATCTGTGGGACAAGTCCATGACCCGGGAGCTGACTCCCTGGCTGGAAAAACAGTTTCCCGATATCAAATTTACATTTGTAGTGGGATATAATACCATGGACTTTTACACCGACCTTAACAGCCGTGGAAGTCTGCCGGATATTATCACCTGCCGGCGGTTTTCACTTAATGATGCTTCTGACATGGCTGATATGCTTATGGATCTGCGTGAGACCAATATAGTCGGCAGTTTTTATGACAATTATATTGAAAATAACAGAGAGCCTGGTGGGGCAATACGCTGGCTGCCCATGTGTGCCGAGGTAGACGGTTATATTGCAAATGTTGATCTGTTTGAGGAATACGGCATAGAACTTCCGGAAAACTACGCTGAATTTGCTGAAGTATGCCGTGAATTTGATGAGCTGGGAATACGGGGATATGTGAATGACTATCGTGAAGATTACTCATGCATGGAGGCACTCCAGGGCTGTGCGATTCCTGAATTGATGACAATGGAAGGTATCTTGTGGCGTACAGGATATGAGAATGAAGCCGCAGACGAACAGGTAGGGCTGGATGATAAGGTATGGCCGGTCGTCTTTGATAAGTTCGGGCAGTATTTGAAAGATACCATGGTAAAACCGGAAGATATCGAAATGGATTTTACGATTATGAAATCCGCATTGGTGGAGGGAAAAGCTGCCATTATGCGGGGAACTGCCAGTGACTGTGCTGTATTCAGAAAAGACGGTATGAATACAGTAATGCTTCCCTATTTCGGTGAGACTGCCGAGGATAACTGGCTGCTGACATATCCGACCTGCCAGGTGGCTGTAAACAAAGATGTAGCACAGAACCAGAAAAAAAATGATGCTGTTATGCAGGTGCTGGAAGCAATGTTCAGCGAGGAAGGGCAGCGCCGTACTGCAGTGGACAATGCCGTATTAAGTTACAATAAAAACGTAGATATAGAAATTAATGACGTTTTTTCACAGGTACGTGACTGTATCAACCGCAATCATCTGTATATGCGTCTGGCTTCGACGGAAATGTTTACTGTTTCCAAAAATGTGGGACAGAAAATGATACGCGGTGAATACAGTTCAAAGGAGGCGTATCAGGATTTCGATACACAGCTTACCACCGAAGGAGATGGGAGGATTTCTGAGTATATTACTACGCAGAATACAGGCTACGACTATGCTTTTGGCAAGAATGGCAGCCCGGCAGCTTCTGCTGTAGCTAATACTCTTCGGAAAGCGTGCGGCAGTGATATTGCAGTCTGCTACTCCAGTGTTGTTACAGCCCCAGTGTTTGAAGGGGAATATACAAGGAAGCAGCTTAACTGGCTTGTGGCAAACCGAGAGGTTATGAGAAGTGGTCAGCTTACAGGTACTGAAGTAAAAGAACTTATGGAGTGGCTGGTAAATGTGAAAGAGGACGGATCTAATCCAATCCGACATGAGAATCTCATTCCTGTCACCAGCGGAATGGAATACCGGCTGAAAGATAACGGAGACGGAACCTATACATTGGGTGAGATTACTATAAACGGCAGTCCACTTGATGAAAATGCAGTTTATTCAGCAGCAATGTTTGGCGATAACTATTATATTGAAGAATATGCTTATTGTAATTGTCCGATGCCTGAGGAATTAAAGGATAAAATGGAAATCATGGACATGAATGTTTATACTTTGGTTAATTCTGTGCTTGAAGGTGGAAATCAGTTTGAAACACCGACAGAGTATGTGACGATTCAGCGATAAGGAAGATGAAGCAAATAGTACGGAAGGAGAACTTTTTATGAAAAAACGGCTGAGGACTGTTGTTGCTGCAGTTGCCCTGATAATTGGAATTATCGCACTGAGTTTCCGTTATTACTTTTTTGTATCGCAGACCATATATGCTGAAAGTGTGTCCCATCTGACAGAGATATTCCACCAGGCCAACCGTTCTCTGAATAATCTTGTCAGTAGGAACTGGACCAATATGCACCTGTGGGTTGATTATTTGCAGGATGTTTCGGATGAAAACCAGATTGAGAATTTCATTACACATGCAAGAGAAGAAACAGGTTTTACCGACTTCTATTTCATCAGCCGCGAAGGTAATTATCAGACTGTGAGTGGTGAAACAGGATATATGGATTTAAAAAATGAACTGCCCGAGCTCATCCTTAACGGCAAGGATATGGCAGTTAATTCTGTAGTACCCGGTCAGCCCCAGATTATGGTGTTTGCGACACCTGCTGTTCCCGGAACCTACAATGGTTTTGCTTATGAGGCCATTGCAGTCAGCTTTAATAACTCAGACATGGTAAATGCTCTGAAAATATCCTCTTTTGACAATACGTCCAGCAGTTTTGTGATTCATTCGGATGGTCGTGTGGTGGTGGATACTGTAACGGATAAGCAGGAGGACATCTATAATTTCCTTGCCATGCTGAAAAAAAACTCCGACATGAGCAGCGAGGAGATAGAGAAACTGCGGGAAGATTTTAGACAGGGGAGTTCCGGAGCAACTGTACTTAGTATCAATGATAGAAGCTATTATCTTGTATACGAGCCTGCTGACTTTGAGGACTGGACAGTACTGGGGCTTGTACCGACTGGTGTGGTAAATGCCAGTATGAACAAACTTCAGTACAGTACTCTTATGCTGGTGGCAGGAATCACGATCAGCATTGGCGTACTGATGCTTGCATACGTAATCAGGCAAAGTCAGCTGAAACTGAAAAAGAAGGATACAGAGATTTTATACCGTGAGGAGCTGTTTTCCAAGCTCTCTGTCAATGTGGACGATGTTTTTCTTATGCTTGATGCGGAAAACTTACGTGTGGATTATATCAGTCCCAATATAGAAAAGCTTATTGGTATCTCTGAGAAGCGGGCCCGCACCAATATCCATGAGATGGATCATCTGGTAAAGAATGATGATACTGTTCGCATACTGGATCAGCTTTCGGATATTCTTCCCGGAGAACAGTGCGAATGGGACAGGGAATATGTCCATCAGAAGACCGGCGAGGTGCGCTGGTTCCACGTGATTGCATTTTGCAGCGATATTCAGGGTGAGAAAAAGTATATCCTTGTAATGTCCGACCGTACAAGAGACAAGAAAATCAATCAGGCACTTGAGGATGCAGTCAATGCCGCAGAGAGTGCAAACAGGGCAAAGAGTACATTCCTCAGCAATATGTCTCACGATATCCGGACACCAATGAATGCCATTATCGGCTTCACCACGCTGGCAAGCGCCAATATAGGCAATGACGAGAAGATAAGGGATTATCTGTCAAAGATACTTTCCTCGGGCAATCATCTGCTCTCTCTTATAAACGATGTGCTTGATATGAGCCGCATTGAAAGCGGCAAGATACATCTTGAGGAGACAGAGGTAAATCTTTCAGATGTACTCCATGACCTTAAAACGATTATCAGTGGTCAGATTAACGCAAAGCAGCTGGAACTGTATATGGATACTATGGATGTGACCGATGAGGATGTGTACTGTGATAAGATTCGATTAAATCAGGTACTTTTGAACCTGTTGTCCAACGCAATCAAATTTACTCCTCCTGGGGGCACAGTATCAGTACGTGTATCACAGCTGCATAGTGCTTCGGAAGGAAAAGGACGGTATGAACTGCGTGTAAAGGATACTGGTATTGGTATGAGCAGCGAATTTGCGGAGCGTATTTTTAATCCGTTTGAGCGTGAGCGTACGTCTACGGTAAGTAAGATACAGGGTACGGGCCTTGGTATGTCAATTTCAAAGAACATCATCGATATGATGGGTGGTACGATTGAAGTTATTACAGAGAAGGACAAGGGTACGGAATTTATTATTCGTGTGGAACTGCGTTTACAGTCGGAACACAAAAAAGTTGAAAAAATTCAAGAACTTGAAGGGCTTAAGGCTCTCGTTGTGGA
>JBJESZ010000091.1:0-30034 GCA_051883055.1 Emergencia sp. | reverse complement strand
TATTCAGTTTTCTTAAGCTTTCGATATACTGCTCACTTGTCATTAATGCCATTTTATGTCCTCCAAATTATATACAATAGTTAAATGCGTTCAAACTGCAGCCGGTCTATAGACGGTCTAACGCTTTGGCTACCTTGATGATTCCTTCAATCAGGTTCTTCTGTGATGCGGCGATATCTTCCTCCGACCACTTCATGAAGCCCTCTCCTGTTCTGAATCCGTTCTTTCCTTCCTCCATAAGCTTAACCAGTAATGGTGATGGTTCGTGTGAATCTTCAATATGAGGGAATACATACTTGTGAATGTTGTATGTCAGATCAAGTCCGCCTGCATCCATTACCTCAAACGGAGCTCTTACACCAAGTCTCAGTCCGAAGCCGGTCTTGATAGCCTTGTCTACGTCCTCAGGTGTAGCAATTCCGTTCTCAACAATTGAGATTGCTTCTCTGAACAGTGCATGCTGAAGTCTGTTGGCAAGGAAACCGGGAACGTCCTTCTGAACGATTACAGGAGATCTGCCTGCCTCTTCCAGGATTTTGTATGTTTCATTAACTACCTCATCAGAAACGTATTTTGTTCTGATTACTTCTACAAGCGGAATCAGATATGCAGGATTCCAGAAGTGAGTACCGATGATTCTTTCTTTGTGTACTGATGTCTCTGCAATTTCAGTGATACTGATTGCTGAAGTGTTTGAACACAGAATTGTGCTTTCCGGACAAAGTTCATCCAGTTTAGCGAAGTATTCCTGCTTGGTCTCCAGCTTCTCTACGATACATTCAAAAATGATGTCTGCAAACTGTGCAGCTTCCTCAAGGCTTGAAGTTCTGCTTACCTTTCCGATTACTTCAGGAATTCTTTCCTTTTCAAAAACTCCGTTTTCGCACAGAACTTCCAGATTACTTGTCATTACTTCAATCGGATGAGCAGTTTCAGCGTCCTTATAAACGTTGATAATCATTACTTCATGGCCTTTCATTGCGAAAGCCTGAGCGATGCCTGTTCCCATTACGCCAGCACCTAGGATTGCGACTTTTTTAAGATTACTCATTGATATTACACCTCTCCGTTTATTTGAACAAAGAAAACCTTTGTCAGGTTTTCCGTATAAATTAAAATATAATTGACTATAGTGTGTTGGGTGTTGGTTCATCAAAGCTTACTTCGTTGAGTTCAACGATATATAAGCTTTGATGCACCCGGGGTTTCTTGCTGCCCGAAGGCAACGATATGATTATTTTTTAAAAAGGATTAACGTATTGTGTATATGTTATGTGTATGTTATATCATTACACTACTACTATAAAGCAAGTTGCGTGCCAAATGCTCCGTACCCCTGAAAACATTGAAAAACAGTATTCATTATGTCGGTTGTTTCGATTTTGTTGCATATCTGCGCATATATTGTTGAGTTTTAGCAACAAACACTTCCAATAATGACTTTTCTCTGTTATAATGTTGGTACATTCAGCAGGGGGAGGAGAAATCATGGATCAGAAAAAAATCCGGGATTACAGCAGGGATATCGACTTCAAGGCTATAGTAGATGCACTGGACGACAGTGTCTTTATTACGGACAAGTACGGCACCTGCATCTATGTAAATCCGGCCTATGAAAAAAATACAACGATTTCCCCCGATGAGGTTATCGGCAGAAATGTGAACGACATAGTAAAAGAAGGAAGACTCTTTACCGGCGGTGCTTCCCTTGATGTTCTTGCGACTAAGCAGAAATCATTCAGGCTTTCCACGGTAAATAAGGTGGATCCTCCTGAAGTCGGCTATACCGTGGGTGTTCCCATTTTCGATGAAAACGGTGAACTGGATAAGGTGGTTGTCAACAGCCGTCCGATTTTCACCTTCCGCGGTCTGAAGGAGGACTATGAGAAGTTTGTCAGCCTTGCTAACGAAAGCGTCGATGCCAAGAAAAAGGTTACAGTAACTCACGACAATTCCAGCGGCTTTTCAGAAAAGCTTATAGGGTCATCAGAGAGCCTGAAGCACATCTGGTCTATAATAGAGACCGCTGCTCCAACTGATGCTACCGTTCTGATTACAGGTGAATCCGGAGTCGGCAAGGAAGTTGTCGCTGATGAGATATACAGATTGAGTACGCGAAATGACAGACCGTTCATCAAGGTCAACTGTGCTTCTATTCCGGCAAATCTGCTGGAATCAGAGCTGTTCGGTTATGAAAAGGGAGCCTTTTCAGGTGCCAGCGTAAACGGTAAACCCGGTCTGTTCGAGCTTGCCAACGGTGGAACCCTTCTGCTTGACGAAATAGGGGATATGCCTATGGATCTGCAGGTTAAGCTTCTCCGTGCCATTCAGGACAAGGAGATTACCAGAGTAGGAGGAACCAGACCGATCAAGCTTGATATAAGGTTCATTGCTGCAACGAACAGTTCGCTTAAGGATAAAATCGCTGAGGGAACCTTCCGTCAGGATCTGTTCTACAGGTTGAACGTAATTCCGATTTCCGTTCCACCTTTAAGGGAACGTAAGGCAGACCTTCCGGGACTCTGTGATTATTTCGTCAGTCAGTTCACAAGAAAGCATCGCAGAGAATTCCAGCTGACACCTGAACAGATGAAGATAATTAATGACTACAGCTGGCCCGGAAATATCAGAGAGCTGGAAAACGTTATAGAATATCTGACAATCTGTGCATCAGGCACCAAGCTTGTGGCGGATGATTTATTACGCAGTATTCTGGATATATCCAATACGTCTAGTGTATCCGGCTCGGGCACTGCTGATTATTCATCCGACAGTCAGACGTCCGATAGTCATACACCTTCGGACATGAATGAAAAAGATTCCGGCAGTTCAGGAATGTCCTCATCGACATTAGCCGATTCGGTACAGGAATATGAGAAAAGCATTATCGAGGCTACCCTTGCGCAGACATCCAGTCTTCGTGAAGCAGGACAGGTTCTCGGAGTCAATGCTTCGACTCTTTCAAGAAAGATTAAACAGTACGGCATAGATTATGCCAACAGCAGATAAATTAGCAATACTCTCTTACACTAACATAATAGAAGAGGTGTGAAATCCACAGATTTCACACCTCTTCTATTTATATTAGATTCTTTCGATAACGACTGCAACTCCCATTCCGCCTCCGGCGCAAAGTGTAGCAACACCGTACTTCTTGTTCTGCTGTTCAAGCTCATACATTGCTGCGATTACAAGTCTTGCTCCTGTTGCTCCTACAGGATGTCCCAGTGAGATTCCGCTTCCGTTTACATTCAGCTTGTCATCGTCAATTCCCAGCTCCTGCTGACATGCCAGGCACTGTGCTGCGAATGCTTCGTTGATTTCCCATACGTCGATGTCTTCTACTGTTAATCCAGCTTTTGCAAGTGCCTTCTGTGATGCACTGATTGGTCCTATTCCCATGTAGTCAGGATCTACGCCTGTTGTTGCAACTGACTTTACTCTGCATAGAATTGGAAGACCTAATTCCTTAGCCTTTTCTTCTTCCATCAGGATAACACCGGATGATGCGTCATTCATTCCTGATGCGTTTCCTGCTGTAACCATTCCTCCTTCTGATTCAGGTAAGAATGTTGTCTTTAACTTGGCAAGCTTTTCTAATGATGTATCCTTTCTTGGGCCTTCGTCAGTAGTGATTACTATATCACCCTTCTTTCTGTCATGAACAGTGATAGGAATAATCTGGCTTTCCAGCTTTCCTGCTTCGATAGCAGCTACCGCTCTCTGGTGTGAACGAAGTGAATATGCGTCCATCTGCTCTCTTGTGATTCCGTATCTCTTTGCAACATTCTCTGCTGTGATACCCATCTTAGGACCAACACCAAGGTTAGTAAGGGAATCCCACATTGAGTCATGAATCTCAAGATCTCCGAACTTCTTTCCTTCTCTCAGGCCGAAGATTACGTGACCTGCATTACTCATTGAATCTGCACCGCCTGCCATGATACAGTCTGCTTCGCCGGCTTTGATCTGATAGAAGCCGAAAGCAATTGATGACATTGATGACGGACAGTTTCTGTGAATTGTAACTCCGGGAACTGTTTCAGGAAGTCCTGCCTTGATTGCAGCAACTCTTGCCAGATTGTTTTCCTTGTATGTTCTCTGGTAGTTGCATCCCCAGATTACGTCTTCGATAATTGCAGGGTCAAAGTTTTCGCCTGCTCTCTTAACCAGGTTCTGCATTACCGGAATTGACAGATCAAGAGCTGTTAAGCTTTTGAACATACCGTTGATTACACCGATTGGAGTTCTGCATCCTGCTACGATTACTACGTTTCTCATTTGTCTGTTTCCTTTCTTTCTCCTTATACAATTTTCACATTAAACATTTAAGTAAATATCAGTCAATATCCTATTGATAATTCATCAATACCGTTAATCATTACTGCCCGTTGCTTTCAGTCTTCAGGACGGCTTCGGTACTGGTGAAATATCAAAGTACAATATATGGGGTCGCATTTTCACGCGACCCCAGAATTTCTCTATATCACTAACACAGATTAAAAGCACAGTCAGAATTATTTTTCACCGTGTTCTTTCTTCCAGTCAAGGTTGTAGTAGTGATCTCTTGTTAAAGCTACAGGAATAATAGCTAAGATAGCAAGAGTACCGATTACCATGTATCCACCCTTGATTGAACCTGTAGCTGACAGGATAATACCAACGATTAGGAACGCAGTCATTGTCAGAACCTGCTGAATAGGGAATACAACAGTGTTCATCTTTTCGTATCCCTGACGACCGAATACTGAAGTTGGGAATGAAGACATGAAGTTAGCTGAACCACCGATTGACATACCAATCATTACAACTGCAAGGTACATACCCCAAGTTGTTCCTGTTACGTTTGCAAAGATTGCAAGTCCGTACCAGATACAGAAGCACATCATAACTCTCTTAGTTCCGAACTTGTCGTCCAATACTCCGATGAACCATGATCCGAAGATACCAACTAAAGCGATAACTGTCATCATGAAGATGGCTCTTTCAGGTTCCATACCTAATTCGATATTTCTGCTTACCAGGTTAGACATTACACCTGTTGAGCAAAGCTGCATCATACCTGTTGCGATACCAACTGTCCATACCTCTCTCATTCCAAGAAGTTCCTTTGTTGTCCAGCGTTCACCTTCCTGAGGAGCATCAACGTATTCTTTGTGATATACTTCATCAGAAACATTGTCTGGGTTGATACCGGCTTCCTGTGGAGTATCCTTAACGAAGATTAGTGCTAAGATAGCAACTACTATGAAGATGATTACAGGAACGATAACTGCCTTTTCCAGTGTGAAGGCAGCAGCAGCCTTTGACATTACAAGAACCCATGTTGCGGATGCAATGTTAAGACCCATTGTAGTGTATCCCATTACAACACCCTTAGTTTTAGGGAACCATTTTGATACTAATGCACCACCTGCAACGTATGCACCTGAGAATGCACCACCTGCTGCGAAGAAGTAGCAGATTGTGTACATGTTAAGGCTTGTTGGATTCTGCATGAAGTAGAATCCGATTGATGCGATAATCATGTTAAGTGCACCGATCTTAACTCCGCCAAGCTTAGGTGCAAGCTGTGACATAATAATAAAGTAAATAATTGCAGCCAGTCCTGCATAACCGTTTCTTGTGATAACGGCACCTGCATCAACGCCCAGGATATTAGCTACATTTGGAGCTGTAAGGTTAGTTCCGTCTGTAGCGATTGCACAGATCATGTAGAACATAATCATACATAGTACGATTACCAGCCAGCCCTTTCCGAAGTTAAAAAGATTGGTTTTCTTTTCAGACATTTCTTTTCTCTCCTTTACATTAACATAATAGATAATTGCTTTTATTTACCAAACTTCTCGTCTGCCGCCCTCATCACCATCTCGTCCCACTTGGTGAATTGTGTGCTCTCAACGATGAAGTTGTTAAATACGTCTTCATTGTAGACCATATACGGTCCTGTCCAGTTAACCATCACGGCACTGGAGTACTTAAAATATTCAAAATTTTCGAAATTAGTATATTTCTGCATAAATTCATCGGTGAAGATGAGGTTCAGCAGGTCCCAGAATTCGGGACCTGCAGGAACTCTTAAATAACCTTCGCCTAAACCAGGTTTAGAAGCCATCTACAAGATTTCCTTTCTTGTACTCTTCAAATTTAGCGAATACGTAATCATGCCATACCTGAGCGTCTCTAGCCATGCATGGACGGATGATTTCATCTTCCTGATCTCCAGTTCCGTCGATTGTCTCATGTCTCTGGATTGTCAGGTAAAGAGCCGGTTCATTTGGAGGGCATCCAAGGATGTGGTATGCACCAGGGTGATCCTTCAGATACTTCTTAGTGCAGTTTCCGTGAAGAACGATCTTGTCATCAGGAATGTCTGCAGGAATGTCATTAAGACCTCCGATTACAACTGTCATACCGGCATTTTCGTCGTAAGCATTAACAGCCTTTAATTCTTCCATGTTGATCGCAAGCAATGCCTGGCAGCTTGAGCATCCGCCTTCGCATCTTACGTCGTATTCAGGCCATCTCTTGCTCATGTCTCCGATGTAAGGAATCCACATCTGCTGGAAGCAGTCTTCGATCTTGTCACCAACAACCTCGATCTGATCCATTGAGTAGCATCCCAGACCGGCTTCTTCAGCAACTGTGAAGTAGGATACTCCGGAAGTATCGATACCTGTTACTTCACATGCTACTCTGTCGATAGCAACCGGGTCATATGAACCAAGAATCATGTGAGTTTCGATAGGTACAGGCATGTGCGGGCTGTATCCGGAAGCTGCTCTGTGAGCGTCCATGATATTGATGTCAGCCTTGCATACTGACCATACGTCCATCATAGCCATAGTCAGATCCTGCTTATGCATGTCCATATGTACTCTATCCTGTACTACACCCTTAATGTTCTTAAGAGCGCCTGAGAATACCATTGAAGCGTGTGCTTTAAGGATTGGAAGGTTAATCAGGTGATCAGCTTCCAGAAGTCTTCTTGGAAGTTTAACCTTGTTGATGTTTGAACGATATCCTCTTACTGCGACAGTGATAAGATCCTTATCTCTCTTGATATCGTAGCATTCAACGCCTTCTTCATCAGCCATAGCCTGGATTCCGCTAACTCTGAAGCATTCCTCTGTATCACAGCCGATAGCAGCAGCTTCACAGATAACAATTTCCTTAGGGTTAGCCTTTCTTACCTCACGAATTACCGCTCTGATTACTTCAGGGTTAGTACATACTGAAGTTTCAGGTGGTTCTGCGTGTCCGGCATTTGGCTTCAGCATAACAACCGTACCCGGTTTGATCATGTTCTCAACACCGCCAAGTAAGTCGAATACTCTTGAAACGTTAGCCTGGATGTCATCACTCTTTACTAGAGCTACCTGAGCTTTCTTACTCATTCTTTCTCCTCCTTAAAAATTCTAATCTTACAGAATAAATAAATCCGCTTTCTTCTTAAAAGTATAAGCAAATTCCGTGCCATTTCCACCGGCGGCTCAAAATCAATGATTTCCCGCATTTCGAGCCAGTCGGCTTGTAAAAGTTTCGATAATATCGTTGCGTTTTTGATTTTTTTCGATGTTTTGTTGCCATCATGCAACGACAGTGACAGCCTCCAGTATCTTCTGGATTTCTTCTGCACCAAGTGCAACAAAACCCCCTCCGATGAAATTTTCGCCTAACAGCGTATCTTTCACCATAGAATCAATATCTGCCTCGTCAATTTCCATTTTCAGCGGCAGTCCTATTGCTTTGATAAAATCTGTAAGCTTTGATATTCCATCATCTATGCCGGACGCACCGAACACCCCGGCAAAGAAGCTCTCCAGCCGTGCGATATGCATATCGTCTAATTGCATATCTGCAACACACCTGCACCACGCCGGAATTACAACGGCCAGAGCCGCTCCGTGTGCAAGATGTGAGTATTTGGTCACGGTATGTGACAGGCTGTGACACGCGAAATCCCCTCCCGGTCCCAGTGTGTCGTTGTGTGCGATTGAAGATGCCAGCATCATCTCGGCACGCAGATCAGTGTTTTCCGGATCTGCAATAACCCTGGGCAGCAGCTCTGCAACCTTTTTCATGAGCGCGAGAGTAAGTGCGTCAAATATCTGACTGCCCCTTCTCATGTCAAAAAATCTTTCGAACGCATGGGAGAACATGTCAAAACCCCCGCTGGCCGTCTGAAATGCACTCACCGAGGTGGTAAGTTCCGGGTTCATAACTGCAAACTTTGGCTTTACCTCATTAAACGGTCTGATCAGCTTGATTCCTGTTGCAGTTTCGGTCACTACCGACATGGGGTTAGATTCGCTGGCCGTACCGGGAACGGTTACCACAGCACCTATCGGAAGAAATTTCTCCGGCATCGCCTCCGGGTCGGTGTACAGCTTCACAACGCTTCCTTCCTTATAATATACTGCTGCGGAAACTGCCTTTGCCGTATCTATTACGCTTCCGCCTCCTACAGCAAGCAGTCCGTCAATTTTGTTTTCCCGGGCAAAATTCACGGCTCCGTCAATAAAGTCTGTGTCTCCGTTAGGTGTAACTCCTCCGTAACGAAAGACCTCTATACCTGCATCCTTCATTGATTTTTCAATCACATCGCCTATTCCCGTTTTGAAGATTCTGTCGCTTCCGTACAGCATCATCACTCTGTCGGCATATCGAGCCATCAAAACTCCCACCTTTGCTTCCGCGCCTGCACCGACGTGGATGTCCGTAGGAATACTGTAGTTAAAATCAAACATTGCTCCTGTCCTCCCTTTTCGTACAAAAATTACCTATACTTTCAGGCTTTATTATTACATCTGCATTCTTTACATCTTACACAATCAGTCGCATATTACCAATAACAGATTTTCCTTTATTGTCAAAACCCGAGCCTTCGTAGCCCCTCTTTCCGGCGGCATTGTTCTTGTATACTTGAATTTCTTCACCCTTAGTCTGTCTCAGTATGATATAATCAGAATATATGTATTATGATTGCTTAAATTGGTCTATAACGGAGGACAAAATGTCATTTGCTGCAGAAACGAAGAACGAGCTTTCACGAGTGAATCCTGAAAAGAAGTGCTGTCAGCTGGCTGAAATAGCCGGATTCCTCAGAGTTTCCGGAAGTATCAGGCTTGCCGGAGGCGGGAAGTTCAAGATTGTCACAGCCACAGATAATCCGGCCGTAGCACGTCACTACAAGAAACTGATAAAAGAATATTTCAGCGTGGAGACAGCTCTGGAGATTGGCGATGCTCAGGGGCCGAAGAAAGGTCACCTCTACATGCTGACAATAGATCCTGATATGCACAGCGAACAGATTCTGAGAGAGACAGGAATCCTTCTTGTGAGAGAGGGCAACAACTTCATAAGCGACGGAATATATTCAACCCTGATACGCTCCAAATGCTGCAAAAAGTCCTACCTCAGAGGTGTTTTTATGGGTTCCGGAACCATGAATGACCCGAGCAGGGGATACCACCTGGAGCTGGTCTGCGCAACCCAGACTCTGGCAGCTGACCTGAAAAAAATGATAAACAGCTTTGTTGATCTGAATGCAAAGATAGTAAAGCGTAAGGACAAGTACATAGTCTACATGAAGAGTTCCGAAAACATATGTGACACCCTTTCAATTATGGGAGCTCATTCTCAGCGGCTTCTCTTCGAGGAGGTTGTACTTAACAAGGACATTGTAAATGCCACAGTAAGGCTTACCAACTGCGACAATGCCAATACAGACAGGACCCTGGATGCTTCATCAAGGCAGATTGCCAGCATCCGGAAAATTGAAAAGCTTCGCGGTCTGGACTTTCTTCCGCCTAAGCTTCGTCAGGTTGCACAGCTCAGACTGGAGTATCCGGAGGCCAGCCTTATCCAGCTTGGAGAGATGATGGATCCACCGATGAAAAAGTCAGGTATCAACAACAGATTCAGGAAAATAGAGGAAATTGCGAACAGCCTGTAGGTTATACAGGCTGTTCGTATGTTCGGCCTGTCCCGCGCAAAAAGCTCTTCGAACAACACGGCGGTTGTCTGAAGAGCTTTTTTTGTTTTATTTATTCGGTTTTCGTAATGACAGCATAAACTGTCGCGGCATATTAATATACGCCGTATGGATATACTTTATCAGGAACGCTTCTGTCGATTCTGTCGGATGGAACGAATGCAACAGCACGAACGATTGTACCGTCTCCCATGTACCAGCGAAGTGGGAATGCGCAGAATAAGAATCTCTGGTTTGTAACCTTATCCAGGTCTCCACCTAAGTTTTCGATACCCATTACGTTGTTTGCCATCAGGATGTCGTGGCAAGGTTCCCATTCAGGGAAATCTTCGATTGCAGGGTGTCCGAACATTTCTTCGTATTCTTCAACGATTCTTGGAACGTATGGTCCAGGACCGTGGTCTGCAGCATAAGTGTAAAGAATGTGGTCGATAGCCTGCATGTCGAAGCCGACACCTCTTACATGGTGATCAACGAACCACTTAGCACCTTCGATTGAAAGACCAGGGCTGTATGCGAAATAGTCATCGTTTTCACCCCAGCGTCTGTGTGTACCTGTGTTCAGAAGAACCCAGTCTCCTTCTTTGATTCCGCCGGGAACCTTCTTAGCTGCCTCTTCGATTTCTTCAACAGTAATTAATTCCCATTTTCCCTTAGGGATGTCCAGACAAACTGCCTCACCAAAGTAGTTCTGGATTGGTAGTTCGTGAGTGAATGGTGATTCCGGAATTACATGTGACGGAGAGTCAGCATGTGTAGAGTTATGCATATGGAAATCATTGAATGTCTGCAGTAATCTGTAGTGCATTGGCATGTGCTGTACTCTGTCAATGTGGAAGTCTCCGTTTGAAGGCCAAAGAGGATTTCCTCTTCCGAATGGGTTTGAAAGGTCGATCAGTTCGAATGTTCCATCCTTGAACATATCAAAGATGCTTCCATCATAAGGTTTTTTCCAGTCATTAGTGTGTGCGAAACACTCTTCACGTGTGTGTCTTACAGCGATTTCTGACATAATTATATCTCCTTTTCTAAAAAATTGTTTTGTTAAAAAAATAGTGTATTATCAAATGTGGATAATCAATCCTTTTTATCTAATATTTAATGCAATAATCGTGCCAATTGCAGGAGCATTATATTTTCAACGTTCTGTAATTTTTGTTGTCAGGGTGATGTTGCCAATCAGAAACTTTGTTGCATTTGTTCAACATTTCTCATGCGCACCAGCCTGTGCAGCAGCCGTTCATATAGACAAAAAGCCCCGGCAAATCATCTTCGCCAGGGCATCGTAACATCGCAGCTTTGTATGTATCTGTTACAGTCGATTCTTATTTAAGAGGTGCTAATCCCAGGATTTCTCTTGCTTCTGCAGGAGTAGCAACTTCTCTTCCTAATAACTTAGCCAGTTCAACAACCTTAGCTACCATCTGACCGTTGCTTTCAGCAAGCACGCCTTTTTCCATGTACAGGTTATCTTCGAAACCAACTCTAACGTGTCCGCCTAAGCTGATTGTTGCAGCAGCGATATGCCATGCGTTCTTTCCAAGTCCTGTAGCTGTCCATGTTGATCCTTCAGGAATTGACTCTACCATATATACAAGGTCTCTGATAGTTGCTGACATCTGAACTCCAAGAACGAAGTCCCAGTGAATAGGCTTAGTCAGGTAACCCTTCTTGTAAGCTGTCTTCATTGCGATGTCAATCATTCCCTTGTCGAAAACTTCACATTCAGGCTTGATGCCTCTTTCCTGCATAATCTTAGCAAAGTTAACGATTGTGTTGTCAGTGTTAACGAAGATTTCGTCTCCGCCGAAGTTGCATGTTCCGCAGTCTAATGTTGCCATTTCAGGTGTAGGAACGATTTCTGTTGACTGAAGTCTTTCAAGGTCAGTCATTCCTACAGCTCCACCTGTTGAAGGCTGAATGATTGCATCTGGACATTCTTTACGGATTGCGTCTACAACTTCCTGGAATCTGCCCTTATCCTGAGTTGGAGTACCGTCATCCCATCTTACATGCAGATGAATTAGTGATGCTCCTGCGTCGTAAGCTGATTTAGCTTCTCTAACACACTCTTCTACAGTGTAAGGAACATTAGGGTTCTGCTCTTTAGTTACCTCTGCTCCGCAAATGCAGGCACTGATTATTAATTTGTCCATTGGTCTTCTCCTTTTTGATATTTATTCAACTAAACACAACTAAATTATACCATCAACTACTTCAATTGTCTATGCTCTAAGTTAACTCTGTATCCGTCTTCTTTAAATATTTCAGCCATTCTGTTGGCTGTCGCCACCGATCTGTGCTGACCGCCTGTACACCCGAATGCAATGTTCAGATGGTATTTTCCTTCCTTAATATAATATGGAACCATCTCGTTTATCATCTCGCGAAGATGCCTGATGAACACCTGAGAAATATGATGCTTCATAACGTACTGAGAAACCTTCTTGTTGTTGCCCGTAAGCTTCTTCAGACTCGGTACATAATATGGATTCGGAATGAACCTCATGTCAAATACCATGTCAGCCTCCGTTGGAATACCATATTTGAATCCGAATGATGCAATGTTAATGGCGAAGCTGCTCCCACTGTCACCGCTGCCGAAAATTCTTTCAAGCTCTGCATTCAGGCCTGCAACCTTGAGTCTTGTAGTATCAATAATATAGTCAGCGTGACTTCTCAGCTCTTCAAGCGTCGTTCTCTCCTTCTGAATTATTTCAGCTGTAGCCGCCCCCGTTGAAAGCGGATGATTTCTTCTGGTCTCGTTGTATCGCTTCACGAGAGTGGCATCAGACGCTTCAATAAACAGAATTTTGAAATCAATTCCGTCGAAGCTTTCCAGTTCCTCTATGCAGTTGCTGAAATCGTGGAAAAACTCTCCTCCGCGTACATCGACAACGAAAGCCGCTTTGTCGATTCTGTTTCCGGACATAGCCGTAAGCTCTACAAAATTCAGGATAAGCGAAGGAGGCATATTGTCAACACAGTAGTATCCATGATCCTCGAACCAGTCTGCTGCATGTGTCTTTCCTGCTCCGGAAAGGCCCGTTACAATTACGACCTTCATCTTGTTCATCAGTCCTGCACCTCCCTGATATTTACAATTCTCTCAATATCCAGTCCGGCCTCAAGCGCTCTCTCTATTCCGCCGCGGAAGCTGCCCACTCTGTCAGGAGTATGAGCATCGCTGCTTATAACAAACCTTGCATCTGTTTTTGCCGCCGTCTTTATCTCATCGACCGTCAGGTGCGCATGCCATGTGCTGATTTCCATAAGGGTGTCAGTGTCGGCACATGCCTTCGCGATATCAAGAATATCAAAACGCCCCTTGTCTCCCGGATGTGTCAGAATCTTTATGTCATTCTCGTACAATGCCTTCAGGGTCATGTCCGTATTCTTTACAAGCAGATCCGTGCCGCCGCCCGGCAGCAGACCATGGGAATCCAGCCAGTTTGCAACGCAGTAACCATGCGGTATGCCATAATGATAACCGGCCAGAATAAAGTCGAAGCTGTCCATCTCGTCCTTATCCACATCCAGGTAGTTCCCCACAGAAACTATATTTGCCTCAACTCCAAGATACAGCTGAATCTCCGGATATTTCGCCTTAAGAGTCTCAACTTCCTCTCGCATTACAGGAAAATTCTCACGCTTCACCCCATACGTCAGGTGTCCCGGACCGTGATCCGTAATAGCGAGCGCGGAAAGGCCGGCATTAACCGCCGCCCTCACGTTGTCCTCTATAGATCCCTTTCCATGGGAATAGGTAGTATGTGTATGATAATCAAATATCATCTGATACCTGTCAAAATTAATCTCCAATAATCCTTACCTCCGGTTCAAGCATGACACCAAACCTGTCATATACCGTGTTCTGTACAAGATGCATCAGGTCAATAATGTCTGAAGCAGTTGCTCCGCCCACGTTGATTACAAATCCGCTGTGAAGCTGCGAAACCTGCGCTCCGCCTACAGTCAGACCCTTAAGTCCGGCGTCCTGAATCAGTTTACCTGCAAAATGACCCTCCGGTCTCTTGAAGAAGCTCCCTGCACTCGGATACTGAACAGGCTGCTTTTCATTTCTCTTCTGAGTCAGTTCCGCCATAGTCGCCTGGATAGCCTGTTTGTCCCCTCTGGACAGCAAAAATGCAACAGCCACAACAATATCTCCCGTTTCCTCAAGAATGCTGTGTCTGTAGCTGAAGTCCATGTCTGAGCCCTTTACAGTTACCAGACCGCTTCCGTCACGCTTTGCCAGAGTTACGTTCTCTACGATATCCTTCATCTCTCCACCGTAGGCACCGGCATTCATAAATATGGCGCCGCCCGTACTTCCCGGAATTCCGCTGGCAAATTCAAAACCTGTCAGACCCGCATTCAGAGCGGCTCTTGCAACCACAGACAGCAGTGCTCCTCCTCCGGCCAGAACCTTGTTCTCATGCACTCTTACTTCATCAAAGCTTTCTCCCAGCTTGACTACCGTACCATGGTAACCTGAATCCGTGATAAGCGTATTTGATCCGTTTCCAAGCATAATATACTCAGCATTCTTTTCGCTGAGCTCTTTCAGCACGTCCAGAAGCTCATCCGGTGTGTCGACGATAACCAGCTCATCAGCACAGCCTCCCGCTCTGAACGATGTATATTTCGACATATCTGCATTAGAAATTCTTTCCATCTACAATATTTCCTTCCTGTCTATATCATATTTATTGAAATCCTGATAACTCCCCGTATCAGACGGCAGATTCTTTCGTCCCAGCTTCTTGGTAATATACCGGCTGGAATAGTAATACAGCACCGCAAAAACAGGTACACCCAGCACCATTCCTACAAATCCGAATATTCCACCGCAGAAAATGATTGCAAACATCACCCAGAAGCTTGCCAGACCCGTTGAACCTCCAAGGATTTTCGGTCCGAGAATATTTCCGTCAAAGGTCTGAAGCACTATAACCAGAATCACGAAGTAGAATGCCTGTATCGGACTTTCCACACAGATGATTATTGTTGCAGGAACAGCTCCGATAAAAGGTCCGAAGAACGGAATAAAATTTGTCACTCCGATAATGCTGCTTACAAGAACAGGGTACGGCAGACTGATAATTGACATGGCAATGAAGCAGATAAAGCCTATTATCAGTGAATCAATAAGCTTTCCGTTAATAAAACCGCCAAATGTTCTGTTACAGAAGTTTCCGAATTCAAAAATTTCATTAGCCTTCTCTCTGCTTGCCAGAGCCATAACCGTTTTTCTTGCCTGTCCCTTGAATATTTCCTTGCTGTTCAGGAAGTAGACACAGACAATCACACCGATGATAATGTTAAACATCGTCTTCACGGTAATAAAGATTCCCTGAGAAATCTGGGACATGTACTCTCCGATTTTCGGCATAAAATTGTTTTCGGTCCAGTTGATCAGAGACTTTCTAAGGTTTATTATCATAGTATCCAGGTATTCCGCCAGCTGCGGGTGCTTAGCCGCCGCAAGAGAATCTTCTGCCCATACTGCAAGGTCTGTCAGCCTGCCCGGAATTACCTGAACCAGGTTGACTATACTTCCGATGGTTTCCGGCAGAACCAGCGCAAACAACCCGCCCACAGTTCCTATCAAAACCACCAGAGACACAGCAGTTGCGAGAATTCTGGAAAGCCTGAATGCACTTTTTTTATTCCTGAAACGCTTTTTGGTAAATTTATAGCTCTCCCTTACAACCAGATTGTAAATCGGGCACAGCAGATAGGCGATTATAAGACCGTAAATAAACGGTGATACTATTCTCGTCAGCGTACCGAAAGCTTCGGACAGAAAGCTGATATTAATTATCGCCTCGTACAGCAGAATCAGTGCTGCTCCTGCCAGGAAAATGCATAACCCTATTTTCGCGTAATGACTGTTAAACTTCTCTTTCAATTTGATACTCCTTAGTCTCATTTATCCCTATTCTATACACCCACTTAAATATTATCACAGACCAGGGGCTTTTTCTACAGGGTTTTGATTAAAAAAAGACGGAAGCATTATGCTCCCGCCATATCTGACTACATCATTTTACAAACCAGCTCGCTTAATCTTGCAGGATCATCTACTGACAGTCCTGAGATTATCTTTGCCAGGTCGTATAAAACTTCAGTGTATTCCTTTAATTTATCTTCATCTCCTGCAAGCTGCTTGATCTTGGACGCAACCTGGTGTGATGTGTTGATTTCAAGAACGACCTCTGCCTTTATTTTTTCTCCCATAGGCATTGCATTCAGAGTCTTTTCCATCTCTATGGAGATATCCCCCTCGTTTGTAAGGCATACAGGATAGTTTGCAAGAGTGTTAGTGAATCTTACAGCACTTACCTTGTCACCCAGAGTTTCCTTCATCACATCAAGAATGTCCTTTGACTCTTCATTTTCCTTTTTGATTGCTTCCTTTTCCTCATCTGTTGAAAGATCAAACTCTGAAGCGTTAATGTTCATAAATGACTTGCCGTCATATTCAGCTATCATCTGAATAGTGAACTCATCAACATTATCGGTCATGTAAAGCACTTCGTATCCTTTTGCTTTTGCTGCCTCTGCCTGAGGAAGAGCCTTAATCTTGTCCACTGTCTCTCCGCATGCATAGTAGATGTGTTCCTGTCCTTCCTTCATTCTGGAAACATATTCCTTGAAGGTTACTGCCTTTTCTTCATCATCTGATGAGCTGTATACAAGCAGATCCTGAATCTTATCCTTATTCATGCCGTAGCTGTTGTAAATACCGAACTTAAGCTGGATACCAAAGGTTCTGAAGAATTCCATGTACTTCTCTCTGTCATTTTCCTGAAGCTTAATAAGCTCTGCAGATATCTTCTTTTCAAGGTTCTTGGCAATCAGCTTAAGCTGTCTGTCGTGCTGAAGCAGTTCTCTGGAAATGTTCAGGGAAAGGTCTGCACTGTCAACAACACCTGTAACAAAGTTGAAGTACTCAGGCAGCAGATCCTCGCATTTTTCCATAATCATAACACCGTTTGTATAGAGTGCAAGTCCTCTCTTAAAGTCCTTGCTCATATAATCATACGGAGCCTTGGACGGTACGTACATTAAAGCGTCATACGTGATCTGTCCCTCGACTCTTGTATGAATGTGACATACAGGCTCGTTATAATCGTAGAATTTTTCTCTGTAATATGTATTGTAATCCTCATCTGTCAGATCTGATTTGCTCTTCTTCCAGATAGGAACCATGCTGTTCAGAGTTCTGTTCTCAATAACAGTTTCAAATTCGGGTTCTGCATCTTCCGGGGAATCCACTGCTTCATCTTCAGCCTTTTCGACCGGTCTGCGCATTTCGAAATCCATTACAATAGGATATGTAATATAGTCTGAATACTTCTTTACCAGAGCAGAAATGCTGTACTGATCCAGATAGTTATCATATTTTTCCTCTTCAGTGTCTTCCTTTATATGTAGAATAATATCTGTACCATGTCCGTCCTTTTCAGCCTTTTCAATTGTGTAGCCGTCAGCACCGTCGGATGTCCAGCTGTATGCTTCATCTGAACCGAACTTCTTAGAAATAACTTCCACATGGTCACTTACCATAAATGCAGAGTAAAAGCCTACACCGAACTGACCGATTATATCTATATCATCCTTAGCCTCATTTTCGTTCTTGAAGTCAAATGAGCCGCTCTTTGCGATAGTACCAAGGTTTGTTTCCAGTTCATCCCTGTCCATGCCTATGCCGTTATCAGATATGGTCAGCTTTCTCTCATCCTTGTCGATTGAAATTGAGATTCTGAAATCGTCTCTTGTCAGCCCTGTCTTCTGTTCGCTCAGTTCCTTATAGTACAGTTTGTCGATGGCATCGCTTGCATTGGATATTATCTCTCTTAAAAAAATCTCCTTATGTGTGTAAATTGAGTTTATCATCATATCAAGCAGCTTCTTGGATTCTGCCTTAAACTCCTGTTTACTCATTACTATTCCCCTCTCTTTCATATAAACCGTGTAACGTATAATAGGCATTATACCACTCTTGTTAGCACTGTCAAGTAGTGAGTGCTAACATTTTTCAAAAAATTTCCCGTCTCCCTCATATATGTGTTATAATAGCTAAAGTTTACGGAGGTAATGCAAATGAAAATACTGGTACTTAGCGATACCCACGGCAAGCTGGACAAGGTTTACCGGGTGTGCGAAAAACTAAACAACATAGATCTGATAATACACTGTGGTGATTACATCAGGGATGCTCACACTCTCGAGGATACTCTTGGCATTCCGGTGACAGCAGTCAAAGGCAACTGCGACGGCTGTGCATCAACAGGGTTAGGCGAATCCTACAATATCGTTGACACCCCCGCCGGAAATATTCTCATCACTCACGGTCACCTCGACAGAGTGGGTTTTGATATGAGCCGGCTTCTGTACAGGGCAGAGGAGAACGACTGCGCGGCCGTATGCTTCGGACACACCCATGTTCCGGTGTGTGAATACATGGACGGTATTCTGATAATCAATCCGGGCAGTCTGTCCCAGCCGAGAGACGGCAGCAACGGTTCCTATGCGATCATCCACAGCGATGATGACGACATGTTTGCCAACATCGTCTATTATGATACGGTCTTCCCGGAAGGAAAGAAAAAAAAGGTGCAGGGCGGATTTGTCAGAGGACTGCTCAACTACAGCGACCGTTTCTGAATACCGATGCACATATAAAAAGGTCAAAACAGCAGAAAAAATCTCGAGGAAACGAATCCCCGAGATTTTTTAATGGAAATTATATTGCAAGTTTCTTAATTTCGTATATTATGCAGCCTTCTTGCTGTCTAAGTTCTTCTTCAGGTGAACCTGAGGCTCTCTTGGCATCTTGAACAGTGGAATGAACTTGTCTGCACCTGTCAGAGTTAACAGTAACAGTGATGCAACAGCGATCATTGCCATGAAGTTGAACTTGATGAAGTCTGTGTTAGCGAATTCGTAAAGCGGGAATACGTTTGCTGCGATTCCTACGTAGAATCCAAGGTATACGTGCCATGGAATCAGCTGTGATCCGAATACACCCATAGCGTCTCCGAATGTAGCGTTTCTCAGAGCCAGCTTGTACATGTCTTCTTCTGAACCTTCAACGTTTTCTTCAGTGATGTCCTTGATGATAGGTCCAACTGTAACGATCTGAGCCATTTCGTCGGAAAGGATAGCGTTACCTGCAACACAAAGAACTCCGTTGCAGAACATAAGCTGTCTTACGTTTCTTGAGATCTTTACAATCAGCTTTGCAAGTGGTTCGAACGCCTTCATTTCTCCCATGATTCCACCGAATGCAGCAACCCACATCATCATTACTACTACCCATGAGCCTGCATCTGCGAATCCGTCCATGCACATGTCTACATAATCCTGAAGTCCGGCGAAGTGCTGAGTTCCATCTTCACCAGCACCAAAGAATGAAGTTGTTCCTGCAAACAGACCGAATACGTAAGCGGAAACGATACCGGAACCGATACATGCAAATGTGTTAACACCCATAATTGCTAAAGCGATTACGATGATCAGCGGAATAATCATGTATAGCGGAACACCGTTCTGAACCTGAGTCAGCAGATCTACTGCAGCAGGTCTTTCTTCCAGTAAGTAGTCGATTGCACTCTGAGGGATTCTGTCCATTACGCCTGCAGCGGAAGCTGTTTCGCCAGGAAGACCCATTACAGTACCTGCAACCAGGAATGCGATAGCTGCAAGAATCAGGCATGTTACAGACCATACACCCTGTGTTCTGATTCTGTCTACTACCTGTACTCCCTGGATACCGGAAGATACGATTGTAGTATCTGAGATAAGACCGATGTTGTCACCGAAGCAAGCTCCACCTGCGATTGCACATGTAGTCAGAAGTAAGCTTCCTGTTTCGATGCAGTTAGGGTCAACGATGTTAACCAGCCATAGGAAAATAGGTGCACATGCTGCGAATGTTCCCCATGATGTTCCTGTTGCAACGGACAGAATTGCAGTTACGCAAAGCCCGATAACAGCTGTAGTCTTAGCTGTAACACCCAGGCTCAGTGCCAGGTTTACAACGGATGCACCTACTCCTGTTGACATGAATGCGCTTGCCATAGCATATGCAAACATCAGGATGAAAAGTGCAACAGTGATGTTGCTTACACTCTTAGTTGCAGCTGTGATACACTGCTGGAATTTGATGCCTTCAGTTAAGCGCGCAATAACAACAGCTGCAATTGCAGCCACAGGCGCAGCAACCAGAGCATCCTGTCCGGAAATCATTAAACCTGCCAGAACGATTACCGGAATGAACTTGATAATTGCTTTCATTTTCAGTTGTCTCCTTTTTAAAAAATAAATGCCAATGTAACTCTCGGGTTTTTTACACCCGTGAATTCAAGTATATTGGTTTGTTAATTGTCTGTCAACACGAATTTTGACACTTTTTCGGGAATTGAACAGTTTTTTTATTTTCTTTGTCGAGTGCCACTAACTATTTCACTTTCCTTTGTTTTTGTGTATAATTAGCTACAAGAACATCCAGTTCAACAACGATTATTTTTGATTATTTTAAGAGAGGATTTTATCATGTCTAACAACCCTATGAACAACCCGATTATCGAAGATATGAAGCAGTGCAAGGAAATACTCTGGGTAAACAGCCGTGCAGGAGAAGCCGCAGACCTGCCCTTCTCTATGGCGGATATTGACGATGCGGAAAGCAGACTGAAGCGCTTCGCACCTTATATCATGGCGGCCTTTCCGGAGACAGAGGTGACCGGCGGAATCATCGAATCACCGCTGAAGGAGATTCCGGCTATGAAAGCTTTGATGGAGAGTGATGCAGGAGCCGAGCTTCCCGGCAGACTCTTTCTGAAATGCGACAGCCATCTTGCCGTATCCGGCTCAATCAAGGCCAGAGGGGGAATATATGAGGTTCTGAAGTTTGCGGAAGAGGTTGCAATGAAAGAAGGGCTTCTAAAGGAGGATGACGACTATTCCATCCTGATTGAGGACAGATTCAGAGAGCTTTTCTCCGGTTACAGCGTTGCGGTGGGCTCCACAGGAAACCTGGGACTGTCCATCGGTATCATAAGCGCCAAGCTGGGATTCAAGGTTACGGTACATATGTCAGCAGACGCAAGACAGTGGAAAAAGGATCTGCTTCGTTCCAGAGGCGTAACAGTGGTAGAATATGAGGACGACTATCAGAAAGCCGTTGCCGAAGGCAGAAAAGAAGCCGCTAAGGATCCGTACTGTCACTTTGTAGATGACGAGGGTTCCAGCGACCTGTTCCTGGGTTATTCAGTTGCAGCTAAGAGAATCGTAAGCCAGTTTGAGGAAAACGGCATTATATGCGATGATGAGCATCCTGTCTTCGTTTACATTCCGTGCGGCGTAGGCGGAGCACCGGGCGGTGTGGCCTTCGGTCTGAAGAAGGTCTTCGGCTCAAATATTCATATCATGTTCGCTGAGCCTACTCACGCTCCATGCATGACTCTGGGGCTGATTACCGGTCTTCACGATGAAATCTGCGTCGGCGATATCGGTCTTGACGGCAAAACAGCTGCAGACGGTCTTGCGGTTGGACGCGCCTCACGCCTTGTCGGCTCCATAATGGAGACGCTCCTTGACGGCTGCTTCACCATGGAGGACCACAATTTATACCCTTATCTGTCAAAACTGGCAGAGTCTGAGAACATTTTCATCGAGCCTTCTGCCTGTGCAAGCTTCTCAGGACCTCTTCAGTTTATGAACTGTCCTGAATACATTGAAAAGCATAAGCTTGCAGGAAAGCTGGAAAACAGCACCCACATTCTCTGGGCAACCGGCGGAAGCATGGTGCCGAAAGAAGAAATGGAAAGCTATCTAGCTTTCCAGTAAAATCCTTTTAGCGAAGGCATAGGCCTTCTCATCTATATCAGGAACTTCATTTATGCTGCCTGGAGTATTGGCTGTTGCCAGAAGAGCAAAGCCACCGGGCAGCATAAAATTTTTGTTCAGATTTATGGCACCCAGAATCTGCTTTGCAACCAGATCTCCGCCGCTGTAGCCCGACACCACGATTGCATATATTCTCTTTCTGCTGAAGTCATTAGTACGGAACAGCGCTGTAAGTCTGTTTATCACAGCCATAATGTCCGCGCTGACAGAATCATTGTAATTAGGGCATATGAACACTATGACATCACATTTCAGCACTGCGGGATATACCTTTTCAACCATGTGTCCGCCGTAGAAGCAGGTTCCCTTCTCGCCGTGATGCAGACACTGTTCGAACCTGCAGCCTCTGCAGTCCCAGATTTCTCCGTTTCTGATCTGTATTTCCTCGATTTCAGCCTTGCCCTCAAGGTTGCTTCTTACCTTAGACCACAGCTCCAGGCTGTTTGAGGTCTTTCTGCTGCTGGCGTGAACGGCGAGAATACGCGGCATATTAATCTTATATTCCTCGATATCGAAATCACGGACCTTCATTATCAGATCACTGCAGCATCTTTTGTATGCCTCCAGATTGCTTCTCACCTTCAGATTCTGAGCTATTATATCGAAGTTACGCAGATTTCCGGTGGCCTCTACGAAAGGCTTGCCCGGCAGAATTCCACCCGCTCTTGACAGCGCAAAGGCAATTCTTCTGCCCTCATCCTTAGTATAAAGCTCCCCTTTACCGTCGACTATTATTCCGCACACCACACCGTCAAGCGGCTTTTCATTCTCCAGCCATCTCAGTGTCCTGATGAATCTGTCCACATCCTCATTTATGCCGAATTCGTCCAGCTCCACAGCAACTATCAGCTGTGAAAAAGGCTCATCCCCCTCAATCATGTCTATTACGCCGTCAGCATCCATTATGGTTCCGTTCTGACGCATTTCTATCGTGTCCTTCATCTCTCTTATGCAGCCTGCCAGTCTGGAATCCATGATATTCTCCGGCTCCAGAAAACAGGCAACTATCAGTCTTCCCTTACACATAATTTTCCCCTTTAAAAACCACTAAAATCCTCTATAATGCCCTGAGATTCTCATAGGCATGTTCGATTCTCTCATACAGCGTTTCCGGAAGCGGCAGGTTTTCAAACTCAACCCGTGCTCCGTCCGCTTCGGCATCGCCGCAGTTCCTGATGCGGTTCTTGATTCCCAGGAATGCGCCGTCACCATCTCTGCCAATCCATACTGAACTGTAGTTCCATTCGCCGGAAAGTGTCGCGATAAGAGAATATGCACCCGAAGAAATGGCTGGTGCTATGAACGGTTTGAATCCAAGCTCCCTTACCTTCAGGTTGCTCTCTGCAGTCAGCCGAGTCAGCTCCACACTGAGTTCGTCGTCATAGCAGGAAATGCTGTTTGCAACGACCAGATCGGCTCCGTGCGGTCCGAACACTCTCCCATCGTTCAAATACGATTTATATTTTTCGTCCGATTTTGCATGATAAACTGCCCTTCTGTTCATCACTCCCAGTCCATATCCCTTTACCTGGGCAGGTCTCAGGCCTGATGACAGAAGAGCCGCCTTGCAGAGTGGATCTACAGGATCTGATACAACTGCAAAGATTCCGCGGAACCCCGCCTCCTTTGCCAGCCTTCCGTAGTATTCCACAATTTCTCTGTTTGCCTCCAGCTGCATCATGCGTACATCGCCGCTTTCTCCTATCTGCGGTACGCCTCTGCTCGCACAGAAAATGAACATGTCACAGTCAAACAGCTGCTCCTCAGTGACGATTTCCACCTCCGGCAGGTCATCACTGAAAGGCATGCCTATCTGGTTCATCTCCATTTCGTATCTCCTGGCCACCTTTTCATTTACATCAAAGATGCCTATGGTGTCTATGACGCGTCCGCCCAGCAGCTTCAGACCGAGGAGAAGATTTGCCCCCACGTCCCCAAGTGCCAGAAGGTGCACTCTGCTGCCTCTGCACTTTAGCGGCTCAGGAAGGACCAGCTTCTCCATATCCTTGTACAGCTCAGTTATATATCTCTCACTCATTACTTAAACATTTCCTTTAATCTTATTAAAGCTTCGATATCTCTATCCACATGAATGGAAGGAGCGATGCTTTCATCACTGATAAGATGCCTGTCCACCTCGATAATCTTAGGAGATGTTATTACCTCTCCCAGACGCTTCAGGGTCAGCTTCTTTTCAAATACATTCTGATATTCCTCCTCGAGCACATGAAGTATATCTCTTGCGTTTTTCAGGCAGGTCATGGAATAGTCATACATACTGCTTCCTGACAGAGGTCCCATAAATGTAGGCACTGCATACGGCAGAATCATATTCATCGAAGGTATCGCCTTCTTATCGTTAACATCGTCCTCCGGATTCTTGATGCTGTCGCCTCCCAGGTACGGGTACAGTGAGTTTTCGTCCAGCCACAGCCTGATGTTCGGAATATAGTATGCACTGTCCACGGTGCGGTTCTTTATGGTCATGAGGTCTTTTCCTCTTCCGGTCAAAACCCCCACAACTGTAGCCTCAACCTTTACATCATGCTCCTTGAGTATCGGGTCAATCTTGTTCATTCTGTAGCCCTTAAACAGCAGGTCATCGACCAGAATTACTGGTCTCTTGAATGACTTTATCATCCTTATCTGGTCTGCAATCGGCGAGTAGTGCCTGCTTTCCTCAACTGTGAAGTTTGTTATCTCCCTGTTGTAGTATTTTTCGGTATGCAGAGATTTCGTCACAGTGTTTGGAACAACCTTGTTCTCCAGGAACTTTCCGAAAGGCACAGCCATATACGGTCCGTATACCTTCTCCGCTCTCGGTTCAACCGGCACGTTGTTCAGCCTTGTAATCAGGTTGATCATCTTATGATGCATAATGCCGGAGTTATATGAAATAATCAGATGCCCCGGATACAGCTTGTTAATCTCATAAAGAAGCCTGTCATGAGCCTCCTCCACAATTCGCAGAACTCTGGGATTCTCATTCAGAGGAGCTTTGATAACGGTGGATACATTCTTAAATATTATTACCGGTCTCTTCATGTTAGCCGCCAGAATCGGCTCACCACCCGGAAGACCTATGTTGATAAAGCCCTGCTTCATCATTATCTCTGCAGTGCGCTTGCTCTGACCGGCCTTTTCACACGGGTGATACACCACATAGGTATAGTCTCTTCTGATGAGTTCAGATACGATTTCCACCAGCAGGGTCTGTTCGATGCTGGACAGCTTGGTTTTTCTGCTGCAGAAAAATCCACCGATTACAGCGATTGCTCCTGCCGCCTGGGATCTCACATATTCCGCGGTCTCCTGATTTCTGAATTCCTTCAGAAGATCAAAACTGTCAAGGCGGTTAACCGCAGCCAGTGCCACAACTCTGTTGTTTCTTGCACCGTCTCTGATTGTCAGCGCAGAAACATCATCTCTGTCCAGATATTCTCTGATTTTTTCAATATCGTATCCCCTTGCAGACAGCTCGGATTTCATATCGTCAAGTACCGATGAGTCCTTGTTTTCAAGTTCTTCAAGGATAATATCCTTTGCCTGAAGTACATGCTTGTATGCGGGCTCTCTCATGTACAGACCCCTGTCAAGAATGTAGTTCTGGGCAACCGGATCTATCAGATTTGATATGTCTCTGTTAAGGTCGATGTTCTCACGAATCCTAGTCGAGCTTATATCCTCATATATTTTCTCCAGACTCAGGTTCATGATATCACCCCGAATCGGGTAAGGAGCGTCCGCCTTAACCGCCAGGCCCTGCCTTACCTCATCTGATTCTCTTTTGAATATAAGGTGATTCAGGCTGTGAATCGTATTTTCACCGGGTTCAAGCTTGTAACAGGATGCATTCTTTATTACATCACTTCCCGCAACGAAGTACAGCTCCTTGCCCTGAAAGATTCTCTTCAGCAGAGCAATATCGTTGGTGTTGGCAATGTTTATTGAAATGTTGTCCGGCACAAGAAAGATATTTTCCTCATCCGCTACGGACATGCTCATTATTTTACGACGCTGCAGTCTTGGCTGAGTCTTCTTGGACCAGCTGAATTCATCCAGAGCAAGATACACCTCGAAACCTCTCCTGCATATCTCCTTTGCAATTGCCTTGTGGCTCAGGCTGAACGGGTCAAAGGTTCCCGGGAAGAATGCGGCTTTTTCAGGCTCCGGCAAATCGAATTCTCCCACTTCTATTTCGTATGAGCATATGAATTCATACATGTGCTTGAAGGCGGCAGCGTTGTTGAAGAAGTCCAGCTCTCCCTCTCTCTTGTTCTCGTAGAGAGTCATCAGCTTTTTGCTGCAGACCTTGAAAATATCGTATTTTTCCTTTAAATCGAGTTTAGGCGATGCGAAAATATTTACACCGATGGTCCACAAAGCCTCCTGACTTATTTCTGTAATATAGTTTCCCAGACCCTTCATCAGGTCATTGAGAAGACGCATCTTTCTTTCATAAGTGGTTTCTTCGCTCTCCACGTCGCCGTAATTCACTCTGTAGATATCATAGTTTTCCAGCATCACACCAAAGGTATGCAGTACAGATGAGGCGACCATTGCATTGGTCTCATGCAGAAATACTTCAAGGTCTGTGATCAGTTCATCGAGTTCTCTCGGTGAAAGATGAAGCATAATCTGTCCAAGATAGTTCGGAATATACTTAGAGAACTGATAGTCTCCTATTTCAAGGCCCTTGCCTAATTCTACAGCTATTTCATTTCTCTGCTCCGGCAGCAGTCTGTCTATAATCTTAAGCAGACCTTCACCTGCAGTTCTTCTTACAGTTATTGTTTCACTTACCTTTACCAGATTGGCAAGGTGAGTTGCAACGTGAAGAATAGTACCTTCATCAGGATTTTCCTCTATATAGGACAGCATGGCTGAAATATTGGCAGCCTTAAGCGTCCAGTGGGTTCTTGCCTTCAGGTTGTCAAGGAACATATCTGACAGAGATTCTTCGCAAACCAGACTCTTTTTACCGGTCAGTAATGCAGCCCGCTTCAGATACTCTTCACTGCTGTCAATTCCCATATGCTCTCTGACCTTTGCGCCTGCTATTCTAAGGCTTACTTCCTCTTCCTTCATCATCTTGTTTGCAAAGGCAATTACAGCCTTACGCTGCTTTCCGGTATAGTCCTCCGGATTTGTTGCAGTAATAACGCGAAGCAGAGCTGACTTGTTCATGACAGTAAGTTCTCTTCTGTTGAAGCATCTTACTATTACGTCAATATATTTCCCCTTCTTTTCCGGACTGCTGTTTGCCAGCAGGGTTCTTACCACATTTTTCAGGGAATAGCTTATGCGTTTCTTATGCTCGTCAGTCAGCTTGTGGTCAGGGTTAAGCACCGCCTCTACGGTCTTCCTCCAGAGAGTGATGTTGGTTATCCTCTTCTTGGAAAGGGTTACGCCTTCAGGCAGCTCTTTTCTGAATTCTATATTGAAGTTAGCCAGAATCTGACCGTAAATATCTCCTGCCTGGTGTCTGATATCGCTCTCCTTGTTGGTCAGCATCTCGTACAGAAACCTGAGAGTCATCAGCTTCTGCTTCTCAGTCATATATGTGGAGTATTCACCCAGAATTGCAATATATGTACGCAGACTTCTCCACTGTTTTTCACTTCGTGCTGCCTCCAGCAGGTTTGCAAACTGTTCTTCTCTGTAGAAGGTGTTCATCAGTCTTATGTTGTGATCTACAGCGGTATGCTTAACTGCATCAACAATCTGATTCCTGCTGAGAGAAGCCATTGAAGGGACAGGCTTTTTTCTGACAGGGGGGATGTCATATTCTGAAGCGGTTCCATCTATTTCCGTGGAGACGCCAAGCCTTATCATATAGTCCTCGAAGTCCTTCAGCTTGTTGTAGACCTTACGGTATCTCAGTTCCTTCGCAGCATCCACGTTGTCAAGCTTATCGAGAATGACCTGGAATGCGTCCTTCAGGCTGTAGAAATGAACCACCTCTTTTCCTGTCTCGTCCCTGCTGCTCTTTACCCTGAAGTCTGCATATATCAGCAGCAGCGATTCAACGGACAGATTTTCAAGTTCCAGATCCCATGTCGAATGGTTAGCCGCAATATGTCCGATCATCGGCAGATTGAATCTTTCTGTACATATGTCAGTATAATAGTAATGCAGATACGGAACTCTTCTCTCTTCTCCCTTTCTGCATCCGTATTTCCCTATATCATGGCATGCGGCAGCACCTGATACCAGTCCCAGGTCACAAGGCACTGAAAGCTTTGACAGCTGCTTTGCCATATACATGGCAACATGGTGCACCCCGGCAATATGCCCCAGGGTATTGAAAGGCGTAATCTCCACACCTATCCTCATGAATTCATATATGTAATTGCTCCTGGCAACCTTGTAGAAACGGTTGTATTCTTTATTGAAACCGTACTCTTCGACAATGCTGATGTCCGGGAGAGCCATATCCACAGTTGGATCGAAAGGAATTACCTTTCGCTCGTATCTGAACAGCACCTGAAGAGTCTTAAGATACAGGATTCGTCCTCTCGCATAGGGTTTTACCTGAAGATCCGGATTCAGTTCAGGAAACAGTCTGTTCAGAACATATCTGTATGAATAAACAGCCCACCCCTCTTCCGGCACCTCTCCAAGCTTTCCAAGGGTTTCAGACATAATATCAGCCACCTTCAGGGTAGAAAACCTGGCCGTTTCGTTTTCCTGTTCAACCGTGGCCAGCAGCTCCTGATTCAGCTTCTGAAGCTCAGGTTCAGGAAGCGCTTCTGCCAGCTCATCTGCTGTCATTCCGATTTCCTTTAAAAATTCTTTATCTGTCAAAACTGACTTAAGCATTTTAATCAGTTTGTCATTCTGTTTCTTTGACATTTCTTTCCTCCAGCAGTTACAGTCCTATTACGAGCGGCACCAGTATCGGTACCAGCAGAGTCCATATTATTCCCATTGTAAACGAATACACAATTATATCCTGCCTGGTTGTTCTTGCAATTACAGTCATTCCAATATCTGCTCCGGCTGTTCCCGGCAGACAGCATACCTCGATATATCCGATATACTTTGCCAGAACAGGAATAAGTATTATTCCCAGCAGTTCTCTGAATACGTTATGCATGAATGAAACTGCACTGGCGGTAATATACCCCGCGTTGGCAATTGCAATAGGGGCAAATGTATACCACCCATACCCGTAGCAGATGGCAAGTCCCTCCTTGACAGACAGTTCGTTAAACAATGCTCCCACAATAACACCGGTTAGAGTGGTAGCCAGGAACACGGCAACCGGAAAAATAAAAACCTTTATTCCCGCCTGTTTCATGTATGATGTCACTTTTCCCTCAATGCCCAGATTTATACCTATGACAAACAGCATCGAGGTGAGCACTACTGTCATGACAGTTCCGCATATACTGTAAAAGGTGTCAATATCCTGCACAGCAGGTCTGACAATCAGATACCCTGTTGTAAGGCCTATTGCAACTGCAACAACTATCAGAATTGTAATCTTCCAGGTACCATGATCATCCTCCTGAGATTCAGTTTCCTCTTCGGTTTCATCTATATGTATAATAGTGCTCTCGTTCTCTTTAGCTCCTTTTTCCTTCAGGCATCCCCATTTATCTATGCCCATAATCTTTCTTGTTATCGTTATAGACAGGCTGCTCAGGACAAATATCAGTCCGGTTATGGCCAGAGCCTGCAGTCCTATTGTTCCAAGGTTCTTAATGACTTCTTCATTGGATCCCATTCGCAGACCCATAATAAATACCATCAGAAATATACACACCGACATTATCTTGCCCAGAAATGCAAACTTCTCTGCCCGGCTGCGCTGCCTGCTTCCAACAACATAACCTATGAACATCGCTCCCATATAAAGAACCACGTATACCATAAATCCTCCTGTAAATCTATCCCTAACACTAATACTAATATTGCACCTATAATCAATTCTAATTCCGAGAGATAACTGTGTCAAGAAAATTGAAATCGGAGACCATCAGGGCCTCCGATTTCAAAAGCAAGAATATTCATTCTGTAAATGTAATTCTAATTCTAATTATTTGCTGCTCAGGTAGTCATCAATTCCTGCTGCAGCAGTCTTTCCTGCTCCCATGGCTTTGATAA
>JBJESZ010000090.1:2660-5609 GCA_051883055.1 Emergencia sp. | reverse complement strand
TATCGTGAAAAAGGAGGTAAGACCTCTTTGCTTTACAAAATACAAAAAATCTGAATGCTTATAATTTGAGCGGTTGGTGGAAAATTTAATCGTAAAAGCATCAAATTTATATTGTGTTTCGTCAAGTTGTTTATAATTTTTTGTATACATTCTCTTAATTGTATTGAAAAAGTGCAAACCGTATGATACAATATAGATATCTTGCAAAGCCAGTGCTTAAAAATGTCGCTGTTGCGGCGACCTTATTTTCTTCTTTTTATAGTATCATATATACAGAAGCTTTAAGGAAAGGCAGATGTGTATGAGCAAACAAAAAAAGATAATACTTGTTTTTCAGAGTGAGATAAAAAGTGCGGATAATCCACCTCTTTTCTGTTGTGAAAAAACAGAGGTAACAAGCGGCGAAATAGAATTTGCGCAGTACCCTTTGTCTAAACTCGGTGTGGTAATGCTCTGCGATAATGGAATCACAGTAAGGGGTAAGACATACTCTTTTGATATGCTCCCGATTACAATAAAAATGGAAGGTGAACATGCAACGAAATACAGGGAAATCATTTCAGAAGACATAAAAATAAATATTCAGCTCAAAGGAGAACTTTGATATGGGACTGTTTCGTTTTGGAAAGAAAAAACAATCATCGGAAGAACAAGCAGACATGCTGTATATCGAAGGAATGACCTTAATAGAAAGCGGATATTGGGATACAGCATTTAACCCAATTCAGAAAGCGGCAGAGCTTGGGCACGTAGGTGCTATGGGACAGCTTGCAATGATGTATATATTCGGTAAGGGATGCGATGAAGACCGAAACAAAGGCATAGAGCTTCTGCGCAAGTCTGTGGAGCTTGGCAACTTATATTCCTGTTTTGCATTTGCTGTTTTGTATGATAACGGCATAGAGGAAATCACGGCTGAAGAAGCAAAGACAATGTGCAAAATGGCAGCCGATGCAGGCTGGCCTGATGCAATTAAACGGTTAGAAAAAGGTTTTGATACGGAGGGATAAGGATGAAACTGAGAATCATTGAAGAAAGATGGGGAATTAACCGGATGTCGGGAGAAAGAAGCACTCGTATTACCGACAACAGAGCATTTGCGCCTGAAATCGGCTCTGCATTGGACTTCCCCACAGGCAGACGTCATTTCACAATTGACGCTGTCGATGAAAACTCCATTACCGTAACAGTACATTATGAAAAGACAGCGTCAAATAAGACTTGGGTAATAGCAAAAGGAGAAAGTCAGTTCTACCGTCCACGTTCGATGGACGGCGGATATCAGTACCGCCTTATTTATGAGGATGAAGAAAACCTCTGTAAATACTCAATTGCGATATCAGTTGAAAAGGCAGAGGGCGAATATGACCTCGGGCAAAGCAAGTTTTTCGGCTCACCGGTTATTCCGAACGAGTGGAAGGAGCGTTTTCACGATGACATTGTGTTCTTTGCTCAGATAAGGCTTGCGGATATAGCAGAGCTTGATTATGATAACCGTCTGCCGCATACAGGGTATCTGTATTTCTTTCTCGACGCTGAAATGTATCCGTCCGACAGGCTTGATATGTGGGTCGAGTATTACCCGGGCGAGCCTGATACGGTTATTGACGATTTCAACACGATGTCACCGATTCCGGACGGACTTAACGATGATTGGCTTATCACTTTCCGTTATGCAGATGCGGATGAAGACGGCACAAAGCTGTTCGGAGTTCCGTCAGGAGTGATAAACGAAAACGGCGACAAGCCTGATTTGCTTTTACAGTACGATCCGCTTGATTTTGACGGTGTGCCGTTCCTTGCAAGTTTGGACGGCTATGCGTATGTTTTCTTTGGTGAAGATGAAACGAACTTTGACGATGTAACTTATACCGTAGAAAGGTCATAAGGTGGCAAATATGCCGTTTACTGAACAAAATTTAAAGCGTATTGCAGAGCTTATACAGGAAATCGAAGCACGAAAAGAGCATAAATATGCGGCTCCGACCTATAAGGATTCGGCGGCTCTTGCTGAAATAGCCGAAATCGTGAACGCTCAGCTTGATACACAACAGCCGTGGGATGAGGATACTTTGTGCGACAGTATTCTCGCAGTCAGGTATCTTGCAGAGGAATATGAGAAAATGTGGCGGTGCTCTGTCAGTGTGAGGTATTACAATAAGCTTATTGAGTTGCTTGCGGTGCAGGCTGACATATTTTCAGTAACTCAGGAAAATTCTTCGGACGATTATTACTCTGCACTCCGTGTAAGAAATTATTATGCTTACGATGACTGCACAGATTTATCTGAGCTTGCAAAAAGCTTTATTCCGGATAAGGACAGGAAAGCACTTGAAGAACAGGTGCTTTCCAAGCCTTTGGGTCTTAAGCACGACCCGATAGAACTAAGCGAAGAATACTTATCTGTTATAGATGAGGTTGAGCGCAGAATGGACGAAGCGGGTACAAAAAATATGCACCCCTTTGAAAGTGCCGGACTCAGGAAAAAACTGCTCAAAGAGTACGGCATAGACTGGAAATCAGAAATAGAATTAAACCCTGATTTTCATTTTGATTAATAAGCATAATTGAAAAAGGAGCGTGAACAGAGGTGACAGACGGCCTTATACAGGAATGTAAGCAGTTTATAGAAAACGGCGGTGAGGTCAGAAAAGCTGATTACAAAACAGCGTTTCATACTCCTTTGGTGATGATGGAGATTGACGCAAGCGAGGTGGATTTGTATTTAAGCTTTAACCGTTCACTCTCATTTAACGAGCGGCTTTTTCTCCTTATTGACCGCACCGGACAAAAAGACAGCGATGTATACAAAAAGGCCCGGATTGACAGACGGCTGTTCTCAAAAATCCGTTCAAATAAAAAATATATTCCCTGCAAAAAGACTGTAATTGCACTCTGCTTAGCCTTGGAGCTTAATCGTGAGGAAGCTGATCAGCTGTTATTTTCAGC
>JBJESZ010000090.1:0-2560 GCA_051883055.1 Emergencia sp. | reverse complement strand
ATTATGAAGTTTATTTGCCCTTATTGCGGCTCGTCCCGTGTTGAAACCACAGGCGGCGAAAACGGAAATCCCTTTGACCGCCGTCCCCAAAAAACAGTATGTGCGGATTGCGGAAGAACAATATCAGAGTATTCGGATAACATTCTTGATTATATAGAGCCTGTTATAAAGGTTACGGCAACGGCAGTCGGCGGTGGTGTGACCGTAACTGCTGAAAAGACTGTTCCGTATAAGGACGGTACATATTCTCTCGGTGATGAGTATCCGTTTAACCGCAGTGCGACTGATGAAAACCGGACATATTCCTTTGATAGCATTACAGTCAAGGGTGAGAAAATCACCATAGCCTGTGAAACCGTGAAGCTCAACGAACAGCCTGTCCGAATCGTAAAGCATCTTACAGCCTATGCTCCTGATAAGCATCCGGTGGAAGAAACGATCACACTGACAATCAGCGCAGATATGGAGGAACAGATATGAACAGTATTCGTTTAAAACCGATATACAGTAATGATAAGCTACCTGTCGGAAGCTCTAAGTTTTTCGGAAATCCCGATGTTTGGGAGGGCTTTGAATGGCCGTCAATCGAAATAGACGGCGAGCTGTACGACCTTACCTTTATGTGTCAGATCAATTGTGCAGACATTGCCGCTTATGACAAGGACGGCTTGCTCCCCAAAACAGGTATGCTCTACTTTTTCTATGATCTGGACGAAATGCCCTATGAGCCGTCAGACAAGCAGGCGGCAAGGGTGCTGTATTATAACGGCGATATAAATTCTCTGAAAGAGATGCACCTGGTAGATGAAAACGGCGATGACCTTTCTATGAGGGAAATGAAGCTTGAATTTGAAAATGTAGATACAGGTTATCTTGACGACAGGGACTCTACTCATCTTCTGCTCGGTGTTCCGTCACTTGATTACGGCACGATGTACGATGTAATTGACGGCTGGCAGATGCTGTTGCAGATTGACTCAATGGAAACAAACGAAATGGTGTTAGATTTCTCCGGTGACGGAGTGCTGTGCTTTTACATTGAGCCTGAAAAGCTCAGAAAACAGGATTTTTCCGATGTACGGATTATGCAGATATACAGTTAAATAGAAAGCAGAACAAATCTGCCTATGTCCTATATACTAAATTAGGAGGTAACTGAAATGACAGATAAAAAGCAAATGCTTCACATAAAGGCAACTTCAACATCACCTGACGGTACTGTTCATAAGGCTGAAGCGACAGTTCCGTATATAAAGGGAACAATGGTTCATTTGCCGGATGAATATCCTTTTTCAAGGAATGTAATGCTTGACGGTGATACAGGTTACTCTATGAGAACGTTTAATATTACACAAAACGGCAAAATTGAGTATTTCTGGTCAGATTATTATGAGCTTGAGGACGGAAAGGCTCACGCTGAAAAGGAAATCGGAGCCGAAAAAATAGTAATCGACTTTACTCTGACAGAAATCTAAAGTCAGGAGGTGCAGCATATGAGACCTGAAACTGTATTGAATTTGGATTATAACGGCGATGCAAAATCACAGCTTTCACAATGGCTGTCTGAATATACGTCATACTTAGATGATTATCCCGAAAAAGAGGAGATTATCAGAAAATTAATTTCCAGAGCAGAGCTTGCATATAAGCTGTACGAACAACGATTGCAGGAAAAAAGAGAAAGCCTGAGGGGCTGTTCATTTCATGATGACAGTTATTACATTGAAACAGCTCGCATACAGGACGATGAGGACAGTAAGCTTGACGGTGACTTCCCTCTCGGAAATGAGTCTGACGCTGTATTTGTTTCAAAATATTTTTCAGTTTCCGATCTGGTAAAAATTCAGCTTGGTTTTGCAGAAAGAATGCTTTACAGCTTACAAAGCGAGCAGGCAGACAATGTGCTGATAAAAAAGGGTATTCTCAATGAGATGACAGGTCAGTGGAAAGAAGCCGAGTGTTGCTATTGCGCTGTTCAGGCAGACTATTCCGTGCAGGAAAGAGCGCTTTACTGCCGCCGCAAAGCGGAAGATGAAGGCGAAAAGCTCTATCAAAAGGGTATGGAGCTGATAGAGGAGCTTAATTGGAGTGATGCGTGGTATCCGCTCTATAATGCGGCAGAGCTTGAGCATATCGAAGCTATGGCTGAAATCGGATATATGTGTGTATACGGTATCGGTTGCTCAAAAGACATAAATGAAGGTCTTACATATCTTCGCCATTCTGCGGAAAAAGGCAGTAACTACGCTTGCTATGTACTCTGGGAAATGTACGACGACGGTGTCAAAGATATCAAAGCGGCAGAAGCTAAAAAATGGTGCGAACAAGCGGCAGGCAGAGGAGATATAAAAGCAAAGGCTCGTCTTGAGGAAGGCTTTGATTTGCGCCCTGTTACCGAGATTTTGCAGGAACAGATTGATAAAGGAAATATTGATGCATTATGGTATATGGCTATGGAGCTTGATGCGCCCGAGGACGACGGGCTGGCGATGGAATATGTTGAGCGTGCGGCTGATGCCGGACAGATTGATGCATTGTTATTCTATGCCGAGCTGTACAG
>JBJESZ010000089.1:0-30275 GCA_051883055.1 Emergencia sp. | reverse complement strand
TACTCGTCAAAGGTCTTTTTTGGCGTTCTCCTTTTATTGCCTGTCAGCTTTATTCCGGTATCTTGCAGACATCAATCCAGCCTGTATATCCGGAGTATTCTTCAAGCTCTGACATAGTCATTTCGATGGCACTGCTTGCACTTCCGCAGGCAGGGAAAACCGTATCAAAACGTTTAAGTGATTCATCAAGATAGATTTCCACACCGTCATTTACCGCAAAGGGGCACACTCCGCCCACAGCATGTCCTGTCAGAGGCTCTACCTCTTCAAATGAAAGCATCTTCGCCTTTGTTCCAAACTGAGCCTTATACTTCTGATTATCTATTTTAGTGTCGCCTGCCGCAACGACAAGTACGACTCCTTCTCCTACGTGGAAGGACAATGTCTTTGCAATTCGTCTCTCCTCACAGTTCAGAGCCTTTGCCGCCAGTTCTACGGTAGCGCTGGATATGTCAAACTCCTGTATCCTGTCTTCAATTCCTCTCGTACGGAAATATTCTCTTACTTTTTCAATGGCCATGTTCCCTTTCCTCCTGGTGTTACGACATGCCGCCGCATAATTCACATATATTATATCATCTTTCTGCGTACAATGTTCATTCTTTTACAATATAATGTGTATCCTGCAGAGTGGGTTTTGATATTCTTCGGTAAAGAGCGACTGCCAGACCCAAAGATAAAATGTCAGCAGCGGGCTGTGCCCAGAGAAGACCGTTTTCGTGAAAGAAAGAACCCAGCACGAGCATGAGCGGAATGTATATCAAACCCTGACGCGAAATATTTACTATGAGTGACTCTCTGGCGGCGCCTCTTGCCTGCAGCGCATTTATCAGCACGTAGAACACCCCGAACAGAAAACTTGTGGTTAGAAGTATTCGGGAAAAAGAGACACCGTAATCGAATGCAGCTTTTTCTGTAAGAAAACCATTAACAATCTGTTCGGTGAAAATATAACAAACTATTGTAAGCACCGAACTTAAAACCATGGCGAAAATCAGAGAAAACCTTAGAATACTATGGTGCCGCTCCCACTTTCCTGCTCCGATGCAGTACCCGAGGAGTGGCTGAATTCCCTGCCCCAGGCCGATGCATACCATGCCGGTCATCATAGTAACCTTCGCCGCCACGCCTGCACCGGCTAGAGCCATATCTCCATACTGAGCCATCCGTCCGTTCAACACAATCTGAGAAATACTCATCAGAAGCGATCCCAGTGCCGCCGGCACACCTATGATGAGAACATTGTATGCCACATTTTCTCCTAAAGTGAATTCCTTTGGACTTATACTCAGCATCGACTTTCCTCTAAGAAAATAGAAAATATAGTACAAAGCTCCGAATACATTACCAATTACTGTAGCAATGGCCGCGCCGGCAATGTTCCAGTTAAGTCCCAGTATCATAATTGGGTCAAGAACCACGTTAAGCAGATTCCCCAGAAGCTGTCCCATCATAGCTCTTCCCGACTGCCCCTCCGCACGGAGTATATTGGAATAGCAGTTGGAAATCAGAACAAACGGTCCGGAATAACTTACAATTCTAAGATAGATTTCCGCATACTGCCAGGTATCCGAGCTGGCACCGATCAGATTCAGTATCTGTTCCATAAAAATCAGGAAAGCGGCAGACATGACCAGACCTACTGCAACGCAGCTCCACATGCAAAAAGAGCAGACTTTTTTCGCGTATTCGTATCGTCCTTCGCCAATGCCCCGGGAAATCACCGACGTTCCGCCGATTCCAAAGACGGTGCCGACTGCCATAAACAGCAGAAATACCGGCGTTGCCAGCGAAACAGCCGCAATCTGAAAATCATCATGTGTCTGACCGATAAAAAATGTATCGGCAAGGTTGTATATCAAAACCATCAGCATTGCAGCCATCGCAGGCAGAGCGTTCTGAAATACAGCCTTTTGTATCGGTGCGTTTTCGAACACCTCCAAAGCTTTTTCATTATTCATAATACCCCTCCTCGTTCTGAACCGAAAATGGTCCGTCTTTTTCATTTTTAATAGCACGCTATCATTTTATCCTGAGATTTACCCGCATCTCCGGCACTTACACCATGCGGGCTTTTCGATGAATTATCAAAACCGACTTATTTCACATTTTCTGCAGCCTTTAAAAGCAGCTCATGCAGTTTTTCCTTTTCTTCCTCAGTAAGTCCCTTATTCAGCAGTTCTTCGCCTTCACGCATATGCACCTCTGTCTCCCTGCAGCACAGCTCCCCGGATGAGGTTATGTGCACCAGTTTAACCCTTTTGTCCCGGGAATCTGTATAAGCTTCCACAAGCCCTTTCTGTTCAAGCCGCGAGACTATTCCTGCTACCGTCGACTGAGCAACATGAAATTCGCGTTCTATTTCTTTCATGGAAAGCTGTCCGCTTTCCGATTCACGAAGACTCATAAGTACAGCCACCTGCATCATTGTCAGTTCTTTGGAACGTAAGGTGTTGTTTGCATGCTTTTCCAGACCGTCGTGTATTTTTTTTATTAGAAACGCATTTGCCATCTGCTCCATCAGAATTCTCCTCTTTTTATCGTATCTCTTGGATACACATCTAGTGTTGTTTTATAGCATTCGCCTGTAAATAAATAATAACACACTGCTACGTCAAAAGTCAATAGCACGCTATTATTATTGACAGCAATAAAACAGGTCTACCTGAGCTTTGACTGTTCAGATAGACCTTATTATTTCTTGCTGTATTAATATGTAATTGTCAGTGATTATTTCCAGTAATCTAAGTCTGCATCGATTCCTGCATTTTTAGCGATAAATACAGGGTTCTTGCCTTCCTTCTTCTGTCTGCAGTAGTCGTCAAGACACCTCATGGCAGGCTTGGCAAGGATAATAATTACAGGCACGTTAACGATAACCATCAGACCCTGAGTCATATCAGCCAGGCTCCATACAGTTCCTGCACTGGCGATAGCGCCGACGAATACCAGAATTGTAGCCAGGATTCTGAACACCAGAATTCCACCCCTGCTTACGTCTCTGTTTATGATGAATCTTAAGCAGCCCTCACAGTATGAGTAGTTACCGATCAGTGTTGTGAATGCGAACAGTGACATTGCTACGCACAGGAACACCGGACCAATGCTTCCAAGGTTTGCAGCCATTGATGACTGAACGTATGATGCACCACCCATTTCTGCATTGAATTCAGTTCCGGATGACAGACACATAAATGCTGTTGCAGTACATATAAGTAATGTGTCGATAAATACGGAAAGCATCTGTACCAGACCCTGCTTTGCCGGGTGGGATACGTCCGCAGTTGCAGCCGCGTTTGGAGCAGAACCCATACCGGCCTCGTTGGAGTACAGCCCTCTCTTGATACCGTGCATGATACATGAGCCGGCAAAACCGCCAAAGATTGCCTTAAAGTCAAATGCGCTTTCGAAAATCATAGCGAACATTCCGGGAAGCTGCTTTACATTAAGGATTAATACAAAAATTGCAACAATTACATATAGAACACCCATAACAGGAACCATTACCTCAGTAACCTTGATCAGTCTCTTTGCACCACCGATTACAATGATACCGAACAGTACCGCAAGGATAACCCCGATTACAACAGCTGTAGTCTTGCTGTAGAAGTCGAATGCTGAGAATGTGTCCTGAAGATTGTATGCAGCCAGCATGTTGTATCCTACTGCATAAGTCAGAATGATAAGCACTGAGAAAATAACGCCCAGCCATCTCTGCTTAAGTGCATCTCTCATGTAAAATGCCGGACCGCCGTAGCTGGTTCCGTCATCATTTTTCTTCTTGTAAATCTGAGCCAGTGTAGATTCCACAAATGCGGAAGCTCCACCGATGATAGCTGTAACCCACATCCAGAATACAGCCCCTGCACCTCCTGCACAGATTGCAGTCGCTACACCGATAATGTTACCTGTACCTACTCGGGATGCTGTGGATACCATAAGCGCACCGAAGGATGAGATACCATTTTCACTGGCAGGCTTTTCCAGGATAACCTTGAAGGCTTCCTTAAACAGTCTTACCTGAATAAATCTAGAGCGAACTGTAAGGTAGATTCCACCTGCAAGCAGGATTAGAGGAACACACCACGGTTTATAAAGAACGCCGCTCACTGCACTAATAATGCTGTTAATAAAATCCATAATAAATCTCCTCTTCACAAATGCAAATACAAACCGTGTTATTATATCACTTTAATATGCTAATGTCAAAGAATATCTTGCAATGCCTTTATTATGTCGTTCAGATCTATTGGTTTAGTAATGAAGCCGTTCATGCCGCACTCAGACGCTGTTTTACGATCCTCGTCGAATGCATTGGCAGTCATCGCTATAATAGGTATAGTTGACAATACAGGATTATCAAGTGCTCTGATGTGCTTTGTCGCTTCATATCCGTTCATCACAGGCATCTGAATGTCCATAAGTATAAGGTCATAATCACCGGGATCGGATTCCGAAATCTTTTTCAGAGCAATTTCACCATTCTCTGCAACATCGACGCTGAAGCCATATCCTGTCAGAATTTCCACTGCTATTTCCTGATTCAGCTCATTGTCCTCTACCAGAAGCAGTCGTTTATCAACGAAGCTGTCACAGCTGTTAACACCATCACCTGATTTCAGGCGATTCAGCCCTGCAATGCTGCCCGGTGACGCTGTCGTGCCATCTTCTGTCTGTAGTTTCAGCAACAGGCGAATAACAAATTCGGTGCCTTTTCCCTTTTCGGTATTCACATCAATGGTTCCGCCCATCATATCAACAATATTCTTTGAAATTGCCATTCCAAGGCCGGTGCCCTGAATTTTGCTCACTGTGGAGGTTCTTTCTCTCTCAAAAGGCTCGAATATATGCTCTGCAAATTCCCGGCTCATACCGATACCATTGTCTCTTACTCGAATTTCGTATGCTCCCATGCCTTCAGGTGCATCACTATGCTGTGCTATCTGCACTTCAATGGTACCACCCGGCGGAGTGAATTTTATGGCGTTGGACAGCAGATTCAGAAGTATCTGACTCAATCTGGTCTTATCGCAGTACACATCTTCATTTTTTACATCATGGGTATCCATATGGAGTTTCAGCTGCTTTTCCTGAACCTGTCCGCTGATAATAGTATAAATATCATGAAACATATCTGACAGATTTGCTTCTGTTTCATCCAGATAAACCTTTCCGCTTTCAATTCTGCTCATATCCAGAATATCGTTAATCAGGCTCAGCAGATGATTACTTGATGACAGAATCTTCTCCAGATAGTTCTTTACCTTTTCGCTGTTTTCAACATTAGCCAGAGCAAGGGTTGAAAACCCGATAACAGCGTTCATAGGCGTCCGTATGTCATGTGACATATTGGAAAGGAATGTACTTTTTGATTTATTTGCCTCCTCTGCGATATGCAGTGCATCTTCTGCGGCTGTCTTCAGTCGGTTGAGCTCCTGATTGTTTTTCTTTTCAATCTCAACCATCTGATTTCTGCGCTGTATCATGGCTAAGCTGATGAATGCCACAACCATCATAACAATCAGAATCGATATAAAGACGATCATAATCTTTATAAACGAGTTCATCATATTCATCGTGTTTGATGCCACATATTCTGCAGGAACCAGCAGCATCAAAGCCATATCATACTCGTTCAGGTCAGTAAGGCAATAATAATATTCTGTATCATTAAGTATAATATTGGCGGAAACTACTCCATTGCTGTTCAGCTGCTTTCTGACGCTCATAAACTCCCGCTCATCAACATATTCTGCATTATCCAGTGCCTTGAAGACATTTCTTGCACCGATAATATCATTTTCTGCATCATAATAAGCCAGGATTCCGTTTTCTTTAACGATATATGTCGCCGCATGGCCACCATAAGACTCTGTTAAGTAATACTTCTTCAAAGTCTGAATGTCCTTGAGCAGAACAAAATGAGTAAATCGTTTGTCTCCATCGCCAACAGTAATTGGTTTCTCCAGTTTCTGTACAAATGCAAGAAAAGTACCACTTACATTATTTGTTTCCGAGACAAAGGTATGGCGGGCATCACCATCTGAAATACGATTTATTTCATTCCATATACCTTTTTCCCCATCAGTAAGATATGCTGTGCCGATAGAATCCAGAAACATCAGTCTGCAGCTGTACAGGTCTGTACGGAAGGTTTTCTCCAGGGCAGCAATGGTGTCTGTCAAATCATCTTCGTCAGTAAAGTTCTTTCCTTCAACGACACCATCTATACCGTCAATTAGATTCCAGTGGGTTTCCATACCATACTCCAGATTAGATCTGATTTGTGCATTGATCTGTTTCAGCTGGGAAGTTCGTTCCTCTACGGTCTGCTCACTCATATAGGAGCGAATATATAATATACCTACTCCTAAAAATACAATTAACACAAGCATACACAGTACGGGAAGAATATTCTGTTTTGTCTGTTTTATTTTCAGCATATAGTCAACCTCTTTTTTATAAGATACTGTGCGCAAGCGTACTTTTCCCCTATTTCAGAGTCATATAATCAGTTGGTGCTTCCAGCTGTCCTCCGTCCGCAAGCCGCTTAAGAACATATGACTCAAAGTGTACATCGTCACATACATAATCCGTGCAGCCTATTGCGTCAAGAGACTCAACGCCATACCAGTCGTAGTCACTGCAAATAAGGACTGAGTATTTTGCCTTAGGGTCTATTTTCTCCCCTTCTACTGTCAGTGCGTTCAGTTTATAACCATCGTCCGTCTTTGCTATATCCATCTCAAAGCCGCTGGATACATAAAGCGTGCTGTCGTTTGATACCGCACCTCTGTTACTCTTCAGTGAAAGTGTATATGATACAAGCTCCTCAAGCTGTTTGCCTGTCAGATTTGCAATAACAGGTTTTCCCACATCATTGTTGATCAGATATTCCAGATCCTTCTGTGTATAATCCCCCTCGTAGACATCACTGCTGATATAGCAGGACTGGCCGAATACCATATCAACACCGGACTCCGCACGAACTGTGTTATAAACAGCTGATGCTGCCTGGTTACCATGTTCGGCTGTAAAATCGTTGGAGAAAGGAGTATCAATATGGGCTACAACCGTTTCATCCGGCTTTTCCTCCGCCATCAGTTTATTAAACGCATCAAATGCCGCTCTCGGTGAATTCAGTTCACCAAGAAGTATACGCTGTACCACGTTCTGGGATATGCTGAACATCTCACTTGATGCAAGACGGATATACATCTTGTTCTGTTCTATATAAGGCTTGATGTTATCCAGCTCAGGAAGCAGCTCCAGTTCTACACCTTTGTTGTATGGAATCATGTTTTTACCATAGGCGATGCAGTTCTGTCCCTCCTGATTCAGCATTGCTTCCATTATTCTCAGAATAAGTTCCTCTCGCTCAGGATCTTCCATTGCTTTCTTACTTGCAGCAACATGGAAGGACGGATAGGTCAGATACCAGTTATCATCCTCTGTAGCTCCGAAATACGGCAGCAGTATAGATCTGTCTCCCTCACGACCTGGGAAAGCTATTACATCAGTACCGGTTCCACGGTACATGGCAAGCTTGCCGTCTATATACAGTTCCTTCGGATCAAGATTTGCCATCTCCGTTTCCGCCTTACCTATGCCGGTCTTTTCCTTAACATCAAAGAACTTCTCGAATACAGGCATCCACACATCTTCTGAAAGCTGATTTATAGAACCGCTTTCGTACTGCTGTCTCCATTCTCTGCCCTCCATTGACAGAAGCTGTGAGGTGGAGAAGCCCTGAAGAACTTCCATGCATGTATAGTCTGACCCAAAGTCAGAAGAGAAACCCTGAATTCCCAGCTTTTCAAATGCCTCACATGCCGCGATGAAAGAGTCGTAGTCCGTAGGAATTTCGATGTTATTCTCCTTGAACAGAGTCTCATTGATGATAATACTGTCCACATCTGCACATGCAGGCAGCCAGTTTACAGTTCCGTCATCATAAGTATAGTTTTCCAGATAAGTTCCATAGAATGTGGATGCAAGATCCGTATCTCCAAGATCATACAGCAAATCCTTTATCTGAGATGCATCCTTCAGAGAAAATCTGCGGACAGTCATAATATCAGGAAGATCGTTACGGTCATTCATGTAACGGTAAAAGTCTGTGGAATTGGTCGCCAGAGTAAATTCAAACTCCACATCCGGGAAAGTATCACACAGGTACGTTGTATAATCCTCCAGCAGCTGTGTTCCCCACAGGGCAACTGTAACTTTTTCTTTTCCAGATTTGCCGTCATTCTGTCCTCCGCAGCCCGTCAGTAAGGTCATGGTTATAACAAATACCAGTAAAATGCTTATAAATTTCTTAGTCTTCAATGTTTTCTTCCTTTCTGTCTGTTGCAAACACTCTCTGAAGCTCTCTGACAACGTCTTCAATGTCAATCGGTTTTGACAGGAATCCGTCCATTCCACATTCAGCTGCTGTCTTACGATCCTCGTTGAACACATTTGCAGTCATGGCAAGTATAGGTATGGATGCAAGGTCCGGATTCTCAAGGTCTCTTATTCTCCTTGTGGATTCATATCCGTTCATCACAGGCATCTGAATGTCCATGAGGATGAGATCGTAATAACCCGGCTTTGATGACATAACCTTATCGAGAGCCTGCGACCCGTCATCCGCCGTTTCAACCACGAAACCGTGTTCAGTCAGTATTTCTTTTGCGATTTCCTTATTTAGTTCATTATCCTCTGCAAGAAGAATCCGCTTTCCTGCAAACCCGTTGCTGTCATCAACGTTAAGATGATTATTCTCATCAGATTCCTGCTTCTGTCCAATAGCTGTGAGAAGGGCTTCCCTCAGGTCTGACATAAACATAGGTTTTGAGCAGAATGCTGTAACACCGGCTTCCCTCGCCTCTTCTGCGATATCATCCCAGTCATACGCTGTCAGTATGATTATTGGTGTGTTGTCACCAAGACTTCTGATGCGCCTTGTAACTTCGATACCATTCATATCCGGAAGTCTCCAGTCAATAATATAAGCATGGTATCCGTCATCAAGCTCAAGAGCCTGTTTTGCTCTAAGCACAGCCTCCTTGCCTGAAAGAGTCCATTCAGACCTCATGCCGACTTTGATCAGCATCTTTGTTACGCTGTCACATGTATTGAAGTCATCGTCAACAACCAGGGCTTTTAGCCCTTCAAGTTCCTTTATCTGCACAGCCTGTGTGCTCTCAGGCTGAATCCTCAGTGAAAGACGTACTATAAATTCTGTACCCTTGTCTGGCTCTGTAATTACTTCAATAGTACCGCCCATCATGTCTACGATATTCTTGGAGATGGCCATTCCCAGCCCCGTTCCCTGAATCTTGCTGACAGTTGAATTGCGTTCTCTTTCGAAAGGCTCGAAAATCTTTTCTGCAAATTCAGGGCTCATACCTATACCGGTATCCTTTACTCTTATTTCATAGCTTCCCATACCCTCGACACTATTGTGTATCTGCGCAATTCTAACGGATATGATTCCGCCTGCCGGCGTAAACTTTATTGCATTTGAAATAAGGTTGAGAAGAATCTGATTAAGCCTTGTCCGGTCACAGTATACATCTTCATTTGTTACATCTATTACATCCATGAACAGTTCAAGCTGCTTGGCATTAATCTGTCCGCCCACAATGGTTTTGATGTCATGGAGCATGTCTGAAAGATTTGCCTCCGTCTCCTCCAGGACAATCTTTCCGCTTTCGATTCTGCTCATGTCCAGAATATCATTTATCAGACTGAGAAGATGGTTACTTGATGATAAGATTTTCGAAAGATAATCCTGAACCTTCTCCCTGTCATCAACATTCGCGAGACCAAGTGTGGTAAAACCTATAACCGCATTCATAGGAGTACGTATATCGTGGGACATATTTGAAAGGAATGTGCTCTTTGCCTTGCTTGCGGCCTCTGCCATATTGAGTGCATCTTCCGCTGCAGATACAGCAGCCTCAAGTTCCTCCTTTATGTGCTTGTCCTTCGTTCGGTCTGACATTACCAGTATGTACTTCTTTTCATCTATGATTTCACTGCAGAATGCCACAACATGGAACCATCGCACTTCTCCTGTCATCTGGTGAACATACTGTCTGTCCCATTCCCTCTGTTCTCCCGGAAGAATGTCAGGCAGCTGATCCCAGATCAGAACTGTATCGGGATCCTCGATAAGTCCGTCTATTTCATGAACATTGAGTCGTGCCTGCTCCTGTGAAATGCCGATGAGCTTTTCTATATTCGGGCTGACGTAGTCAACTCTGAGATTATCGGAATCGAGCATCAGGAAAACATCATCTACGTTTATCGAAACCTTGTCGAACATCTCGTCACGGTACAGGATTTCCATATCCTTTTCTCTCAGACGCAGCCTGTTTCTTCTTACAACGTACAGCAGCACTATTCCGCTGATAATCAGCATAAGTCCCGCTACGATCACCAATGTAAGTGACTGAAGCCGGTTCATGCTTGAATTAACCGTATTCGCCGGGACAACGCTGATAAGACTCCAGTCATCTATCCCCACCGGCTCATACAAAATGTAGCATTCAGTGTCGGAAAGAGTAATAAGATCGGCACCTGACCTGCTGTTTTTCAAATCAGTGCACAAATCGTCAATCTGCTTCCCTGATAATGTTGAATGTTTGCTCAGGGCAGAAATAAAATTAAATACATTGCCCTTTTTATGCTGAGCGTTATCAACTACAACTCTTCCATCAGAATGAACAACAAAGCTGCTTGCTTCTCCGTTAAAAGCTTTGATCTTCAATTCATCCAGCAGGGCCTGATTGCTGTAGCCCACTCCGATTGCCTCATACTCAAACCCTTTGTATGTGGCTTTTTCCGCAGGTGTAGCAAAAATAATTACCTGAGGATGTCCCGGAATAGCTGAGCGCAGGGCAATATCCTTCTTTTCAAGAATCAGATCATACATCTCAGTCTTGAAATCCATATTGCCCTTTTCCCCACTTATGGAAAGGTACTTGCCGTTGCGTGAAATAAAATACAAATCTGTAAATCCTGTATCTTCTCTGGCTTTTGCAAAATGGGCTTCAATACGTTTCTCATCATCTTCATACTGAAGATAATCCGACCACAGATGAATGTCACCGTAATTGTTTTCTATCATACTGTGGAGAGATACATTTGCCTGATGGAAAACCTCTGTCAGATGAGAGACACTCTCTGAGTATATTGTTTTCGATACAAATCTGTAATACTCTCCGCCGAAAATGACAACGAGAGTTACTATTATTATCGATACTATGGCAATTTTTGCCCGCTTCTTCATTGGCATATCTCCTTAAAATAAACTCTGAAAAATCCGTGTCCCTATTTGAGTGTAATATATGCCTCCGGTGACGCAATCTTTCCGCCATTCCTTATATATTCAAGCCACTGATCGGCTACTCTTAATTCATATCCCCGGAATTCATATCCTTCAATCGCAATCAGCGGATCCATAAATCCCTGAGTGTTAAGACATGTAACCTTTAGCTTCTCGTTATCGTCAATTTCTTTTCCATCTTTCATGACCTTCGCCAGAACAAAACCGCCATCTGACTCTTCAACCTCTATTGAAACTCCGCTTACTGCAGGAAGCATTCCCTTGTTGAAAGGCTTGAATCCTCCCTCTATTCCTTCTACGGAAGCTTTGATGTAATCCTTAAGCTGTGCACCTGTCATCTCGCTAGTCCATGCCAAAAGAGCATTAGGCATAATCATGGCTGAAACCATTTTCTCGGAATAGTCAGCTTTGATAACAGATTCTGTGAAGCTGTATGCAGGAGCAATCAGAACATCACTTTCATATACTTCACGAAGCGAGCCTGCCATTGCAGAAGAAGACTCTCTTCCACCTTCCGGCTTAAACCTGTTCGAATATGTCTTGTCAACGGTCAAAACTTTCTCCGCCTCGGTGACAGATGCATCCTCAAGCTGTCTGTTAAATTCAGTATAAGCCTGCTTCGCATTGTATTCTCCCGTTATCATCTTGTGAACCACGTCCAGTGAAGTGGCAAAGAAGTCATTTGAAGCGATACGGATATACATCTTATTCTGCTCTATAATATCCTTCAGATTATCCAGGGAAGGTGACATCTCAAGATTGACATTCTGGCTGTACGTAATGACGTCCTGTCCTTCGGCCAGGCTGTTCTGACCACCGTCTGATACCATTACCTCAAGAACCTTCATTACATCATTCTTGTGAGCTTCATCTTTTTCTACATCCTTGTTGACGGCAACCTGGAATGCAGGGTATGTAAGCATCCACTCTTCTCCGTCCTGACAGAAATATGGGAGAAATACTGCCTCGATGCCCATATCGTTAAATGCAACGGTGTTAGATCCGCCTGAACGAATCACTGCCGCCTTTCCTTCCATGAACATGTTTATTGGAGGATCGTAGTCCAGATTTATATCTTCCGGCTGGATATTCACATCATCAATAAATTTTTCCATTCGTTCGAACACACCAGGCCAGATCTCCCTGTCAAGTCCTGTTACCTCTATGTTTGCAGGGTCTTCGTACTGGCTTCTCCATAAACGTCCCTCCATAGAATTTATCTCTGATATTGAAAGTCCCTGAAGAATTTCCATGCAGGTGTAGTCGTATGCAAAGTCAGCAACAAATCCGCGGATTCCGTGCTTCTCAAATTCCTGACATGCTGAAACAAAGCTGTCATAATCTGTCGGAAGCGGAATATTGTATTTGTCAAACACTGCCTTATTTGCAACTAATCCGTCCGCTTCACCGCAAAGTGGAAGCCAGTTGATTGTATCGTCAGTATTAGTAAAGTTTCCTATGTACGAGTCATATACTGCGCCGGCTTCCTCCGTAGTGGAAAGATCCATGAGATTATCCTTCAGATTATCGGCATCGTGAAGAGAAAATCTTCTGCATGTTATGATGTCAGGGAGCTCTCCGTTCTCCTTTAAAAACCTGTAGTAGTCCAGATCGTTGTTACCAACGATAAATTCCACATCGACATCTGGAAGCTGCTCCTGAATATACGGCGCGTAGCTGTTAAGCAGCACCGAACTCCACATGTAAACTGTCACCGACTCCTTTTCACCGGTTTCACCGGAACCGCTGCATCCGGTAATCATAGTTACTGTCATTACAATGACAAGGAGTACACTGATAATTCTGTTAGCCTTTTTCATTAAGTCTGTTCCTTTCAATAAGTCCAAATAGTTATTTGTATCAAATAGCCTATACATACAAATTGTACAAACTCATTTTTCTTTGCAGATGGTTACGCTGTCAACAACCATCCACATATACTTAGTAGGTATTATACTTCATAATCTTCACACTTACAACACAAAGCTAGTGTGGTCTGGTATATTTATCCATACAATACAAAGAGGAAAAGAATAGAGCAGCGGCCACATTATTCAATGTGACTGTCGCTGCTCATTCTTAAATCGTGTTATTTCTTTTTTAGCACCGCAAAGATAGTTTTCCATATTGCAGCTGCTACATCCAATCTGCTATTTTCTCCTGATACCCGGCAGTTCCATGCTTCTCAATTTCTTTTGCGACCGGCAGCAGCCTTTCATCCGATATATGCTCCAGTATTTTCATCCTTTTTGGGGAAATGATTTCATCTGATCTGGATTGCTCATAATCCGATACTCCCATGTGCCAGTAGTTAAACTCACCTTTATAGTATCCCGATAATTTCTGTGCTATGAGCAGTCCCTCAGGATCAAGATCCCCGGCATAATAAATCCGGTTATTGCCTTTTGCAATCAAATCCAGCGTCATCAGGCCTGCAAGCCTGGGCTGACCGTTCATACACATGTATGATTTTTCTGTTCCATGCTCCGCACTTGCACACAACATGGCAAAGATGGTCGGATTTTCCACGATATAGATTTCCTTATGCACACAGTGAATTTCCTTCCATTCACTGATTACCGCAAGGGGAACCTGCACAGCATGGCGTTCAGCATCAAAACCCTTCATTCCCTTGTGCGAGCTACCATCAGATTTCACGGCCTGCACGCCATACAGCATGGCGTAATTGGATATATCATCCAGCATAATTCCGGTAAGAAGATAGCTTTTCTGGCGCCTGTAGGCAGGAAAGATATCTGATGATTCCACATTCACCTCCCTGACCTCCAGATCACTCTGTATCACTTGATAAAGAAGCTTTCCTCCCGGTGTTCCATTGTCAAAGGCGTGCGGATTTCCCGTCAGCATGGCAGCAAATACAGCGAGATACAGTTTTCTGTTTCTTCGATAGGGCAGATTATTATAGATAGCTGCTGTAAGCCTGAGCATGCTGTCCCAGTCTTCAAGCTCCTGATTCTCATTCTCTTTCGCTATTTTCAGTAGATACTGTATATGTTCTTCTGCAGGAGTTCCTTCGCAATCCTTCAAAAACTTCTGTAAGAGTTTCTGCTTCTTCCGTTCCCGCAAGGCTCTCTTCTCCTGTTTTCCCATCAGAACCTCTTCAAAGAACATTTCAAGCAAAAGCTCGGGCGTTACTTCCCTGAACCGGCTGCATTCCAATGCATGTCTGAATTTTTCACCGCTCACCGTCACACTTTTCTGTCCATGAAAATTCTGTCCGAAAAAACCTTCCAGCTCATCAATATCCTGTCCCTTGAGATTCTTCAGAACTATCTTGCCTCCAAATCTTCCATAAGAAATATACTTTTCTCTGAATCCCTCCAAAACCCTGTTCCACACAGGGCTCTGACGGAAGTATTCGAGGCACTCCCTCCTGATATCTTCAGATTCCTTATGACCGCTCAATTTCTTTTCCTCTCTGTTCAACCTCAGTTTCGTGCTCAAGCAGTTCTTTACTATGTCCGTTCCACAGATACGGCATAATTGTTACAAATTTCGCGTTTTCAGGACGAATCAGCTGGTATATCGCCAGTGCATCAAGGGTATCGCAGTCACCCCAAAGCACCTGTGAATTGATAATAAAATCAAACTGAAACTCCGCCATCAGTCTGAACATATCACGGATGTTTCTGTTGTCTACTCCTGCAAATGCCTCATCCAGCGAAATCAGCCTTGGCGCATCGTCTCTTCCTCCCTGATATTTGGCCACAACTGCCGAAAACAGCGGCACATACATAGACATGGCCTTTTCTCCTCCACTGAAGGTTCCGAATACACTGTTTGTCAATTCCTTCTGACGCTCTCCGCTTTTCTGCGAGAACAGCTGGAATTCGAACCATTTACGATAGTCCAGCGTGTCCTTCATAATCTGATAAAATGATATCATTCCTCCGCCGTCTCTTGCATTTCTTCTGGCTTCTTCAATCTTAGAACGGAAATGAGCTGACAGTCTGGCCGCCTCATCCTCACTCATAAGACGATAGTCCTTCTTCAACAGCTCAACCAGCTCCCTGGTGTCCAGCTGATTCTCATGTTCAGCCGTTTTGCTTCTCCATCTAAGGTTCAGCTTAAGTCCACTGGAGGTGTTCATGCTGTTCATCAGGCTATTCATCTTCTGAACCCACATATTGGAGGAATTTATCTTTCCTCGTATCTTACGGCTCACGGTGTTGGCCATAATGTCTTCAAAGAGTTCTCTGTCTTTATCCCTTATCAAAACCTCCAGATTCTCAATATCCTCGTCAAGATGTTTTACAAGGCTGGCGAAGGTTATCTTAACTCCCTGATATTTAGCAGAAATATCCATTCTCTTCGCCGAGAACCCATCGGGACGGTTCATCTGATTTTCTTCTGCAAAAAGCTCGCCCTCCATGAGATTATATCTCGTCAGAAACCCTTTGTTTTCATTTAAGACTCTGTTCAAATCGCTGATTACATCAGTTCTGTCAATGTTTCTCGCATCAGTCTCCAGATATGCGCGTATCTGCCTGACATCATCAGAAACGGTTTCCGGAACATCTACGTAGTTAAGACTCTTCTCCTTTTCATAGCAGACTGAAAAATACTCAGCTTCACCTTCATATTCTGTAATCCTTCCTTCGTTCTCACTTAAAAACTCCCTGAATCGTTCTGCCTCGTCCTCTTCATGTGTCTGTCTGCTTGCACAGTCGTGTAGCAGTCTCGGATACGAATTGAGCCAGCTGATGCAGTAATCCAGTCTCTCCCTGATTTCCTCGTAGTCAGTCAGACTCAGCTGTTCCTGTACAGATTTCTGTTCTTCAGACTTTCTTCGTATTTCTTTCTCTATTCCAGAGATATCGTGTCGGATATTAGCCATATCCGCGTCCACTTCTTCAAGCCTCTGCCTGTGCCTGAACAGGTATTCCATGCTCCTCAGGTAAATCTCATGAGCAGCAGTAAGGCTTACCAGATGCATACCATATTCTTCTGCCGCACTTTTCGCTCTCCTGAACACCTCATAGGTGCAGGTCAGGTATAGGGATTTGGCTATTTCCAGAGCTTTCTCCTTCTTTTCCCGCAAAACCTCCATAAGCTCGCGCAGCTGTCTGTCGATTCGCTCACCTTCATATCTGAGCTGTTCACAATTACGTTCCTCTGACTGCAGCATCTGAAGTGCTTCTCTCATATCCGTATCCTTCGGAAGGTTGTCATACTCCTCCTTAAGCATCGTTTTCTGCTCAGTCAGTTTTGATAAAATATCCTCGAGACCACGAAGCCGCTCTTCTATATCGCCAATCCTTTCTCTGCACTCCTCAATCCTTGTCAGCCTGTGCCTTTCGCGAGCCCTGGTGCCAAGGAATGCCGCCTCGTGTTCACCCGTAACCGTTCCGGTCAAAACCCCCATATTGTATGTTCCATCGCCGGAAACGGAGAAAATATCCTCATCACCATATGCGATGCTGCCTAGAATTCCTGTCAGTCTCTGATTGGAGAAGATGTCATTCACCTCTTCATTGAGTTCCAGCACATCCAGAAGGCTTCTGCCCGCCGCAGGCTGTCCAACAAACAGATATCTGTCTTCGCAGCCTTTTTCCTGCTTAAGCACACGTTCTTTATATTGTTCGTCGATAACGAGTGAGTCAAGTATTCCCATTTTCATCAAAGCTTCTTCAAGGCGGTTACAATCCTCATCATCAAGCTCTTCACCGAATTCAATGACCTTATAGAACTCATTATACGGAATCTGCATCTCCTCCAGCCTTTTTCTGTTCCTTATTACGGCTTCAGAGCGTTCCGGCTCAGGTTCCTTCCTGTTTTCCCATTCTGCCAATTCTGTTCTGACAGTAGCGAGTTCTGTTCTGGTTTGTTCGGTCTCAGAAAGTTTTGATATAAGTTCTGATTCTATTGCAGAATTCTGTTTGACGTATACGTCTCCAACCTTCTGACGGACCTCTGCAAAATCTGAAGACACGGCATATGAGTCGGCAAAAACACAAAGCTCCCTCAGCAGCTCATCTTCCGGCTGCAACACCTTGTTTGACGCCTTCCAGCTGTATAGAGTTTCCTTCCACTCGTTCTGTGTCTGAACGAAAACATCCTCAAGCTCAGATACCTTTCTCTGCACGGCATCGAGCTCACGTATGTGCTTTTCGCGCTCTTTTATCATCGCGTCTCTCTGCCGCTCCATATTATCTGTCTCAGCTAGTATCTGCGTACCTTCGCTGATTTTTTCCTTTGTCTGATTAAACTGGTACTTGTGCGTATCAAATTTAAATATCTCGTCCAGATTATTCTCCAGCTCCGACCTCATGAAAGCGTGTTCCTCGAAGGCCATGTCGTCTGCCTCGCTCTGCATTTCGTCCAGCAGATTTTTCAGTTCTTTAAGCTTTTCGTAGTTTCGATTCTCCTCATTTTTTATCTGATTCTCTGCATCTATGTACTGTCTCTGTTTGCTCTCAAGAAGCTGTTCTTTCTCGCTTAAATTTCTTCTGTGCGTTTCCAGTTCTTCTGAAAGCTTAACCTCTCTTTGCTTCAGTAATGCCGCATCACTTTTACTAAGCAGTTCTCGCTCCTTTTCCAGGGTCTCATGCTTTACATCGAGCTCCTGATGCTCATTTTTCAGCTCTTCAATTTTCTTACGGCATTCTGCCAGCTTCTGTCCATATTCGCTCTGGTCTTTTATGGCGTTTTCCAGTCTGTCCTGTGCATTTACATATCTGTCTGCTTTTTCATGGAGCAGCTTCTGATTATATTTTGTGTACACGTTCTGGATTTTCTGTGCCGCCTGTCTTGCCTCCTTGTGACTTTTCAGGTTCATGTTCAAATCGTCCATGTTTTCAATTGCCTCTGACAGTGGACGCAGGTCATCATCAGAAAGAGGCTGCAGGGAATCACTCAGAATTTCATTGATTACTGACGGCTTAAAGTCCTTGGAAAGCTTGGGAGTTCTGAGTTGTATCAGAAGATCTACCATTTCCTTATACTCGTCTGCAGTATCAAAGCCGAAAATATGGCGATTAACATACTCCATGTAATCTGCCTGTCTTTCAATTACACGTCCGCCATTTCCGATTCTGTTCTCCAGCTCCTTTTTTGATAAGGTTACCTTTTCTCCCATATTCTTGTACAGGAAAAAATCCTTACCTATTCTTCTTCCGTCTGTAAGACTGAAGTACCATTTATCCAGATTTTTTCCCCTTCTAGCCCTGATTCCCATTCCTATGGTCATGTATGTGTCACTGCTCTGTCTTTTGAATTCCAGATACAGATAACCCGTTCTTTCTTCTCGACCGTCGTCTTCCTCCAGAAGATAGCTGATCATCTTACGGTCTCTTGAGCCAAAGGGATCCAGGCGTTCCGGGCTCATGTTTCCATCCAGCAGAAGAGGAATTATACTCTGCATCGTAACTGATTTTCCCGATCCATTAGAACCTCTCAGCAGCATTCTCCCCTTTACAAACGGGAACTCCTGCTCATCATAATACCAGAAATTTATCAGACCGATTTTATTTGCCTGCCATCTACTGTTCATCTGCTGCACCTCCCAAATAATCTGCCGGATACTGTCCTTGCATCTTGCCGGTAAGCGGGCAGATTTTAATCTGGTGTGACATTTTTTCATCTCTTATAAACATCCACAGTTCCATTTCCCTCATAACACTTCTGACAAACTCTCCCTCTGGCATCTCCCGATAGTTTTTTGAAAACCCTTTTCCATAATCCTGCTTTACTTTCTTTATCAGATTCTCGAATTCAATCCTGTCGACGAGGCACATTTCATTCCGGTCAGGCTTCCATTCATTTCTTGTAATCGTCTCTCTTATCTTTCCAAAACATAACATAAGAATATCTGATATTGAATTATTACCAGGAAACCCGGTTCCAATTCTGCAGTCTTCTCCTGACATGATAAATGCACTTCCCCTATGAATGTGCACCTGACAGTCAAACAACTGCTCCAGTTCTTCGCTTAATCTGCGACCATAGTATTTCAGGTATTCGAAATCTTCATCCGAACCATCTTCTCTGTACATGGCCGGTGCGAAAATGAGTCGTTTGTACACCCTGTGTCTTCTTGCAAATCCACGGTCCTCATCCATCTCAAACCATCCGCTTTCTCTGAAATCCTCCGTGCTGGTATAATCCATGATGTCCCTGGAAAAATTTTTCATGAAATATCTTGATGCACCTGTATTCTCATAAAGCACTTCACCCGCTTCATCATCCATAAAAGCATCATCTTTTCCATCTGTAATTCCTATTATTCCCTGATCTGCTGCGTATCTCAGCACTCGAATAAGCTTTCTCCTGTTTGTATACAGCGTCCAGTCAGACAGATTACCCGGCATGTTTGCGGTTATGTACTCGGTCAACTGGGATAATATGAACTGCTCCTGAGCATCTCTGTCTTCAAGGAACATGAGAAGGACGCAAAGGTAGGCATACTCCTCTTTAGATGCGAAGTCCTGAATTCCCATAAAGCTCTCTGGGATTACAGGAATTTTCTCCATCTTTATTAATATTGAATTTTCTATTATCTGACATCCCATCTTCTCAGTAGTAAATTTTCTAAGATCCCCCAGAGCATCTCTTAATTTATAATAGAGTTCCTTATCTTTGGATTTTAGGATCCACCTTTTATTTAAAAGGGCTTCCAGCTCCGTCATTATTGTTCTTCCTCCTGAAATACGATTGACATTTTCGGCATTGTGAAGTTTCCGTCATTACATCGTACGACGCATTTTTCCTCATTGATGTTCTCCAGAACGTATCTTCTTCCGTCGTCTGTTCTTGCAGAAAAATCTGCTGATTCCATCGCGTCTGAAAGCCATTTTAGCAGAATCTCTCTGATTCTCGGTTCCAGCACGGGCAGTTCTGCAAAGTCAATCCTGCCGTCTTTTTCCAACATTCTGAGCTTTTCTGTTTCCTCTTTTTGTTGCTCCAGCATCTTACGTCTGGTTTCCTGTTTCTGTTCTGCAGATTCCCGGATTGCACTTCTTCCGGATTTTTCTCTATATGTGCGAACCCTGGGTTTCAGGCTTATCTCTAATGGTCTTTCCTCATACACGCCCACATTCATGCTGTCTGTTTCGCGAACCAGATCACCCTTTAAGTGATATGTAGATTCCAGCCCGAATACCATTGCTGACATCTTATGTGCTTCATCTATATCCTGACATCTGAGAAACAGCTCTGCCACCTTGCGGTATTCTTCCTTGCGGTTCGCTCCAAATGCATTTTTTTCACTTAGCTGTGCCGCATATCTTGTAATTTTTCGAATAATGTCATTAGTTGCATCAAACAGCTTGCCGGCTTCGTTTTCCTGTCCTTCGCTTCCCACAAACCAGTCGTAGATGCTCCTGAACCGTCCCTGTATATTATCCCTTATCCGTTCTTTTGAATAGTCCACATCCATTCTTGGAATTGATATTTCATAATCTGTCACCTTTTCAAATACCTGATCCTTGACATCTTCATCCAGTAGCCGCAGACTTTCCTCAATCACTCCAACATTTCTCTGCAGTCCTTTGATAAAGCTTCGCAAATATTCAATCAGCCGGTCTTTGAACACCAGAAACTCTTTGGTGTGCATCATTTCATCTGCACGTACACTGTTCAGATCCCTTATATAATCCTGATAGTTCTGACAGAGTCGTACAAAGTCGTTGTTAAGATCTGTCCACCATGTGTATATCTCATTATTGTCTTTTACTGCTATCTCAGGGAATCTCTCAATGTTTCTTCGTATACGCTCCAGCAGAGTCGGTTCAAGGGAAGAGCCTTCAATAAACAGATTCTCCAGTCTGATAACCAGTCGTTCTATCTCTACACTGTATTCTGACATCTGATATCGGAACTTCTTGTTCTTAAATTCCTCAATGGATGAAACCTTCTTCGTATCCTGAATCGTGTTCAGGTTTTTCCATTCAGTCAGCATTTCAAGATCCTGCTGGCACTGTTCCGGTCTGTAATCTGCGAAAAGAGGGTTCTGAATCATTTCCTCATATACCTCTTCCTGATACAGCCAGTATTTCAGTTTCTCATAATGCTCAAAAAAGATACGCATGATACATCGATATCTGCTCACATTTTCCGCACTCAGATATTTTGTTTCTGTTAAGGGCTTAATCAGCTTGTCTGATATCTGCTGCATAGACTTCTCCTTCCAGGTTCATCTGGTATAAATACATTTCCGTTAATTATTGCCTGAATATCTTTTATATTATCTCACAATACCACTACTTCCTAAAAGATATTTTGGTATATTATTGCCTGAATTTCTTCCAGCTAATCTTTCGTGCTATTGTTTTCACCTATAGAGATTTCTTTTTTTTGCTTAAATGCATCTCTTATTGTGATAAATGATGCTGACAGCAGAAGCAGTATTCCTAATATCGTATTCCACATTACCTGCTCATGGAGAATGATTACTGCCAGTACCGGTGCTATTGCCGGTTTAACGAAAAAGGTCAAAGAGCCTGTAGTCGCATCCGAATACTTGATTGCAATGAAGTATGTCAGATATCCAATGCCTGTCACAACGACTCCGATATATGCCAGCAGAAGTGGACTTTCTGCGATTCCCCCGAATACAGGTCTTCCGCTCAGAGCCGTTATCGTAAGCAATACTACAGCGCCCATTATAAAGCTTACACATGTCTGCGTGAATGTTCCGATTCTTGCGAGACTCTTTTTGCCCATAACGGTGTAGGCACCGAAGGTTATCGATGCGCCTAGCACAAAAAGGAGTCCCATCAAGGTGTTGCCTTCCTGAATGTCCCATGGTCTCATCATAAACATGCATGCTATAATTCCCAGCACCACTGAACAGTACTTGTTCCTGTCCATGTGTTCATTCGTAAACGTGGCCGCAATCGCCATAGTAAAAATCGGATTCAGGCACATGATTGATGCAGCTGTCGAAGCATTACATTTCTCAATTCCAAGCTGAAACAGAAGCATACTCACCGGAATACACATGCAGCCGACAAGAAACAGCCAGCCAAAATCTTTCCTGCTGAGGCTTTTGCCCTTTGCCTTAAAGTTCTCGTTATACTCTTTTATTGCCATCGGAGCAAGGACGGCGCCACCTATCAGGAATCGAAGCCCCGTAAGCTGCAGCGAATCAAAGGTGCTGCCTCCCAGCTTCAGCGCAATCTCCATCGTTCCGAACAAAAATGCTGTAGTGATTATACATGCAACAACTTTCTTCAATTTTATCTACCTCTTTTCGTCTGTTTATACTGTTACATTAAAAAAGAACCATGCAACTATCATAGCTCTTTTTGTTTTTTAAGTCTACTCTAAGAAAATGTCATTATCATCAGAAAAGCGAAAATACATTATCCAGAACAATACTCCTGCCAATGCCAGCGCACACCCTATTTTTCATAAGAAAAACCGCCAGGTGACGGCTTTTCTTATATTGGTATTTTGTTCTTTCAACTATATCAATATATCAATTAGCATCTCGAGGATCCGTTAGAATTTAAATATAAATTTCTGTGAGCTGCTTCCCGATTTATCCTTGAAGGTCAGTGTTCCACCGGAAGCCGCAGTTCCTCCCTTAATATCCAGATACTGACCGTATCCGTTTCTGATGCACACACTTCCATCATCATTATATTCCAATGTTATAATCTGACTCTTGTATCCCTGCAGCCGCTGGCAGACTTTGTTGCCTGAGTAGCTTAGAGTGTACAGCGAATTTACATTTTTCAGGGAATAGTTTCCACCATCGTAATCGATGAAAAATCGCTGATTGTTATTGCCCGTACAGTTCCAGAGTCCGATGACACCACCTTCCTGACGGCTTTCCTCGTATACATCCAGACAGACATCCTGATTGTCAAAAGGTACAATCATATAGCCCACCTGGCTGTCACTGATCAGATTTTCTGTCTTAAATGATGGTATCAGTGCCTTGTAAAGTCTGGTGATTGCCTCCTCCCTTGACACCTTGCTTTCGGTCCATCCCTGCTTATGAACAACTGCACATGCATCCTTAGATGCACCTGTTTTTATCATCAGTTTGTCCACGATTGCATTATAGGTTCCGGCTTTCAGTTCCTGATCCGGATAAAACTTCTTATTTGATGTGCTCTTTATTATTCCAAGCTGGTGAGCCATGATTACATACTTATCCTTCGTATCCTTGAATGGTGATGTAGTTTTCTGCTTCGGAAGCTTGTTTCCCATCGCCTGATACCAGAGTACCGCAAGTCTGCACAGTTCCTTTTTCTTAATCGTCTTGCTGTAGTCTTTCAGGATACCGGTATAAGTGAGTTTTGATTGTTTGGCCAGCTTGATGTACGGCTGGTACTCTCTGCCTGCACCCGCAAGATATGCATCTGCAGTCTTGACATCAGCCTTTTTCATGTAGGCAACATATAAGTCCTTGTACTTAACCTTCATCCAGTTTTTGTTGTAATTCGCATTTATGATGTTTACGGCAGTACCCGCCGGCACGCAGGCATAGCAGTTCTCAGGCTTGCTGTCGTCCGGAAGTGAATAAATATAACAGTAATCGGCTCCCTTCAGCACATCGCCGGCTATACCTTTCTTTTTTACCACGTCGTTTTTGGTCTTTCTTTTCAGTCCTGTGATTTTTTTCGCCTGGCTGATATCAAAGCTTGATTTGTTCAGATAATAAGCTTTCCCTTTGTAGTTCACGATATTGTACTGTCCTGTACAGGTCGTATACAACTCGTTGATATAGGCGATTTCACCCTTTGGAATAGCCTCCTTGTAATAGTGCTTACCATCAAAAGGCTTCGCATCTGCCGGCATTTCTATATACGATATAAACCTCATCGTCTCAGATGCAGGCTTAAAATCGGTGACATCCACCCATGTCATTGTAGTCGCCTGTACAGATTCAACGCATGCAAGCACCATCAGCATTGCGCACATTATCAGGCAGCAAAGTCTTCTGGCATAATGTTTTGTTTTCATGACGGCCCTCCTGTTGTGATGTTGTTTCTAATGTCTGTTTCTACCGTTTATAATATCATAATGTTAAAACGGCTTGCAAGGCATCTGACCTTAATTTATCAATTATGGCACATTTCAATTCTAATTATCTCATCAATCCAACAATTCACTTTATTATATCCGCCATCAACAAAACAGCCACAGCATATAAGCTGCAGCCGTTCAAGTATCAGTCAAAACATATCACTTATTATTTTTCATTTATCCATTTTTAGTAATTCTCTGCGTTTACTTCGAAGTAAGACTGAGGATGAGCACAAACCGGACAAACCTCTGGTGCCTTTGTACCAACTACGATATGACCACAGTTTCGGCATTCCCAAATCTTCACTTCGCTCTTCTCAAATACCTGTGCAGTTTCTATGTTCTTAAGAAGCGCACGATATCTTTCTTCATGATGCTTCTCTATTGCAGCTACCATGCGGAACTTGGCTGCAAGGTCGATAAACCCTTCTGCTTCAGCTGTCTTTGCAAAATCTTCATACATATCAGTCCATTCATAGTTTTCGCCGTCTGCAGCTGCCTTCAGATTTGCAGGTGTGTCTCCCAAGCCATTCAGTTCCTTGAACCACATCTTTGCATGCTCTTTTTCATTATCTGCAGTCTTTAGGAACAAGGCAGATATCTGCTCATAGCCTTCTTTCTTGGCAACAGAAGCAAAATATGTATATTTATTTCTTGCCTGAGATTCTCCTGCAAAAGCCGCCTCAAGGTTTTTTTCTGTCTGAGTACCTGCATATGGATTCTTCTTTTCTTCTTCCATAAGCTTAAATTTTTCCTTTGGCTGTTTGCAAACAGGGCACTGCTCCGGTGCTTCCTCGCCCTCATGAACATAACCGCAAACTGTACATATCCATTTCTTCATAGTTTTTTTCTCCTCTTTTTTTAAAGTATTTTTTTCATTATTAGGAATCATTTCTAAAATTCTTTTTGCAATATTTGCAGGAAAGTCACTTGCCGGTGGATTTGCAATCAAATCTTCCAAAAGTTCATGTGCATTGTTGCTCTGTGGAAGCATAAATCCTGCCTCTCTCATAATGTCTTCGGCTACCAGTCTTTCTGATTTTGCTACTGCCATCATCAGGCGGTATAATCCATCTTTTTCGGTGGCTTCCGCTATTTGAAGCGCTTCCTTTTCTTCGTCCGTTTTTGCCTGTGCGGTCTTATTCAATACTGCTTTTACCTGATCAGTCTTTGGCTGCTGCACAGGGTATTCCTTCGGTACCATTGAAATTGCACTACTAGGACAAGCCTGAGCACACATTCCACACCCATTACACTTATCTACATCAATTACACTGTCCTCCGTGTCTGTAGCTCCAACAGGGCACACATAAAGACACATGCAATCTTTGGTACAAAGTCTTAGATTTCTTACTGCTACTTTTCCATCCACGATTATGCTCTCCCTTCTACCTTTTCAAATCTCCAGTCAGGAACCTTGCAAACCGGGCAAAGCTTTGGAGCCATATCACCTATGTAAACAAATCCACACGTTGTGCATACCCATATACTGGTATTCTCCAGCATCGCTTCGCCTTCGTTTAAATAGCGATTAACCAGAGATGAAAGCATTCTTGTAACTTTTTCACCCCATACACATACTCTTGCTGCACCTCTATCAGCGTTAGCATCTGCGACAGCTCTAACGTATGCATAGTTCTCTGCGTCTGTTTGAAGCTCCCTGGCGAGTTTCTTTACAGATGCATCATTTACTGCCGGAACAGCCGCAGTAAAATAATCTGACAGCTTTCTGAATAAATCCGCTGCTTCCTGCTTGTACTGCTTCTCACAGCCTCTGGCAAGATTGGAGCAAAGTGCTGCAAGCTGTCCGACTGAGAGCTTCTCCAAATCTTCTTCCACATTTTCTAAAGCTGTAACCGGTTTCTTTTCATTGCCACTTGCTTCCGGTTTAAAATCTGATTTCAATGCGCCACATAGTGGACATTTCCAATCCTCCGGCAATTCCGCAAATGAAACTTTTTCTTTTTCATCATCGTAGACATAGCCACAAATCTGACAAACATGTTTCATAGAAAAAGACCTCCTCTTCTTTATTAAAAGCTATTTTCTGCCCTTCTCAATCTCTCCGGGATACTCATTTATGCCACCAAATTCTATGATATTTGTATAACCTAACTCTGCCAGCTTCTCGGAAGCCTGCTTACTCCTGTTCCCACTTCGGCAATAAACATATATATTCTGATTCTTATCCGGTAAAGCCTTAATTTCCTCTGTGCCTATCGATTCATTGGGAATATTAATTGCGCCCGGAATATGCCCCTGCTCAAACTCATCAATTCTTCTGACATCTAGAAGAATGTAATCCGAATCGTTTTCCATGAGTTCCAGTCCTTCCTCCATGGAAACCTGCTGAAACTCAGGCTGATTCACAGCATCTTTCGTGGAATCTCCTTTCCCGCAACCTGTCAGCAGGATAAGAAGGGTAATACACATTATCCATATTTTTTTCACGATATGCCTCCAGCTATTTATCCATTCCGCATGGGTATGAAGACTCAATTAGTTTTGTTTCATTTATTATGTTTTCATAGAAGCGATATCCTCCTGAGAAATTGTAGCATTCAAATCCTTCTCCGGCTAAAATTCTGCAGGATATATAGCTTCTTAATCCGCTTTGACACATCACATACACAGGTTTAGACTTATCCATTGTCTTAAGACTGTCTCTCAAATCATCAACCGGAATATTAATAAATCCTTCAACATGACCGCTTGCATATTCATCCTGAGTTCTTGTGTCAAGTAATGTCACACTTCCATCTTTAGGCAGCATATTCAATTCATCCCAATGAAACTGTTTTACTTTTCCGGTCGCAACATTCTCTATCATAAATCCAGCCATATTTACCGGGTCCTTTGCTGATGAATATGGCGGTGCATAGGCCAGATCCAAATCCTTTAAGCGGTCAGCCTTTATACCTGCACTTATGGCCGTTGCAATAACATCCAGGCGCTTGTCTACACCATCATATCCTGCAATCTGTGCGCCAAGAATTCTTAAGGTATTCTTTTCGTATATAACTTTCATAGTCATCATCTTTGCATCAGGATAATATCCAGCATGAGATTCCGGAGACAGAACGATTCTTTCATAATCTATTCCGGCATCTTTCGCTGCTTTTTCAGTAAGTCCTGTGCTTGCAACTGTCATATCAAACAGCTTTATTACCGAAGAACCCATGCTTCCCATATAATGACTCTCTAACCCGCAGATATTGTCTGCCGCTATCCTGCCCTGCTTATTTGCCGGACCTGCAAGAGAAATTACCGCATCGTTTCCCGTAATGGTATGTTTAACCTGTACTGCATCTCCAACCGCGTAGATATCCGGTACGGATGTTTCCATTTTATCATTTACAAGAATTGCACTCTTAAGTCCTGTTTCAAGTCCCGCTTTTTTCGCAAGGGAAGACTCCGGACTGACACCGATTGCCATGAGCACCATATCTGTACTTATAGGCTCATCATCTTTTAAAATAACATTTAACTTTTCCCTTTCCTCAAATCCGATTACATCGCTACCAAGCTTTAGACTTATCCCCTTGCTTCGCAGTTGATTATGCACAATTGTAGCCATATCATAGTCTAAGGTATTCATCAGCTGTTTCGGTCTCTGAACTACTGTAACCTTAATGCCCAAATCACACAGATTTTCAGCAACCTCAAGTCCAATAAATCCACCGCCTACCATTACCGCTGTTTCAGGTTTTCTTTCTTCAACAAATGCTCGGATTTTCAGGGTATCTTCCACTGTTCTCAATGTAAAAATCTTTTCATTATCTATTCCCGGAAGATTAGGCGTTACTGGTTTTGCTCCCGGCGATAAGATCAGTTTATCATATGCTTCTTCAAAGACTGTCCCCGTATCAAGATTTCGAACAGTAACTGTTTTCCTCGAGCTATTAATTTCCGTCACTTCATGATGCACCTTCATTTCAATGTGAAACCTGTCCCATATGCTTTCAGGTGATTGAAGGGTCAGCTCTTCTTTATCCTCAATCACTCCTCCAATATAGTATGGAAGTCCGCAATTTGCATATGAAATATAACCTGATCGTTCAAAAACGGTAATCTGTGCATGTTCATTCAGTCTTCTCAGTCTTGTTGCTGCAGTAGCTCCGCCTGCAACTCCTCCAACAATTACAATTTTCATCATCTCACAACCTTTCCTCTATAGGAACCGATCCCTCCAATATTTGTTACATTCGAATATCCCATTCTTTTCAGTGCGGATGTAGCTCTTGAGCTTCTGGAACCACTTTGGCAATATACAAACAGGGGCGTATTCTTATCTGATATTCTGTTCGGCGTATTTTCTATACGTTGAAGAGGAATATTCAGACTGCTTTCTATATGTCCGGCTTTATATTCTTCTTCTGTCCTCACATCCAGAAGGACTCCATCCGTCGTTCTCAAAAAATCCTGAATTCCTGCATTAATATCCGGCTGTCTTAGAAATCCAAAAATACTCATTATAACGTCGCCTCCACTTCTGCTTTAGGTCTTACACCTGCAGCATGCTTAACAACTTTTACTTTACCTTCGTTTTAACGTAAGTATACACACATGGAAGGATGATTTCTGTGACTGAGTCGCATTGCCGCAGTTTATTTTATTATATTTTTCAGCGCATCAATATCTTTTAGTGTTATTACACCTCTATTTATCTCTATCCAGCCTTCTCCTGCGAAGTTTTTAAGCATTCTTGCAACTACTTCTCTGGCTGAATTAACCTCCTGCGCCATGGCTTCCTGTGTCATCTTTATCTTTTTTTCTCCCGTTTTCTCATATATTGACAAAAGCAGGCGAGCCATACGTTCATCAAAATGTGCAAACAAAATCTGCTGCATTACCCACATCACAGTGGAAAAGCGTTTAGTAGACAATTCAAAAGCAAAACATTTTACCTGTATATTGCGTTCCATCAGCTTCTGAAAACATCCGGCATGTACAGCTGCAATATCCGTATCTTCCTCTGCTGTCAGCTGAACTTCCAATGTTATCTCTCCTATTGCGCAAGAAGCGGATAAAATGCAGCTGTCTCCCTCCGCTATATGAAACAGAGTTACTTCTCTGCCTTCTTCAGAAGTCATATATACTCTTATGGATCCTTTAATAACATATACCATTCCTAAACACGCATCAGAAAAGCCATGAATGTATTCATTTTTCCGATACACTCTATGTGTTGTTCCCCGTATCAGAAGATTTCTTTCTTCATCGGTCAGTAAATCCCAATACGGAAGCTTTTTTACAAGATTATCAATATTCATCATCCGAATCACCATTTTTCTCGTCATACACTTTAGGTTCCTGTGTATGTGCACATCTCCAGCAAGTTTTTTTACAGCAAGCTTTATGCTTTCCGCTACAGATTCTATAGTTTCCGCCTGATATCAATAATTGTTTTCCATTTACGATGCAGTCAGAAATCTTAAATCTTGCTCTCTCATATATTTCTGTTACAGTAGTTCTTGAAATATCCATCACTGCAGCACACTGTTCATGATTCTGTTTTTCAAAGTCCACAAGTCTTATAACCTCATATTCGTCGACAGAAAGAATCACACTTTCAGGATTTAAGACTCCTTCGGGATCGAAACATGAATGCTCCGGTTCTCTACAGACTCTTCTGCATCTTTGTGGTCTTGCCATTTTGTCACCTCCATTTCCGACATATGTTGATTATAGCATAGTTGGTCATAAAAAAACACATGAATTTCAATAAGTCCTATGCCGACAAATCCAGAGATATGAATGCGGCAGAAGTGGGCAATAATTCAAAAATAAAAATCCCAAAACATTGAAAATTGAGTGTTTTGGGATTTTTGTATTTCATTATTACACATCTTCGTTTAGGTTTATTTCTTTTCTAGCGTGATTTTGAGAATACTGCATCATTTCTGGAAAGAAGGTATACACAATACTGATTCAT
>JBJESZ010000088.1:0-5686 GCA_051883055.1 Emergencia sp. | reverse complement strand
TGATTTTTGGGCTTTTTTCGGCAGTTCCAAAAAATCGTGCCATGTATATAAATTCAACGTCATCAGAGACTCAATTTCCCCATAAAAATGAGGGCATATCCCATTAGTGAACTACTAATGCGACAGCCCCTCAGACTGTAGACAAAGTCCTTTAGTGCTATACGTTGGGCTGAAGCAAAGTTTAAATTTCGAGTCGCCGGCCTGCTTAATTATTTTTAAGTTTACGGCTTGAATTCGCCGACATTTTTGATTTTTTACAAGGTTACGGCTCGGATTCGCCGACCTGTGAAAGAAATACTAGGATTACGGCGTCCCTACGGCTTCAGTATCAGACATACAGGTTCAGCTTAACGTCAGAATCGTAGTTTTACACGTTATTTCCATGTAATTTCTTACAGTATTTACTTTATTTTCCAAATAGAGTAATCGGATGTTGTCTTTGAATAACTGTCGAAGTTCAAGATGAGTTAACTTTTGAAGTGGGCGAAGCCGTAAATGACGTGTTCTACTTGTTTATCGGCGGATTCGAGCCGTAAAGCGCGTTGTAGTATTTTAATCCGGCGCGAGTAAAAAACTTTACTTCAATATACGATAAAATCATGAAGTCTAATCCCAGTACAATAGCAGCAGATGCATGTTACAAAACATCTGTCATAGCAAAGATACTGACAAGAAGAGGCAAGAAATATGCTGACGTCTTGTCAGTGTTTTTCTTTTAAAAGCCAACTCTTGAGATTTGACCGAAAAAAAAGAAAAGTCCCTTGGATAATGATAATCCAAGAGACTTTGTCAACAGTTTAAGATTCGGAATGTGATCCCGAGTATCCCACTCTTCGAGCGGTTCCCTCCGGCAGCAAGGCAACCACCACGCGCGATAAGGATTCTCCCCGTTTCACGGGTCCCCCCTTGTCGCAATGGTACCCCTTTGCCGTAAGGCGGCAACAAGGAATCCTCCCACTCTTCGAGCGGGTCCCTCCTTATTGCAGGTTACATCATTGGCATTCCGCCAGGTGCGCCGGCCATCGCTGGTGCGCCTTCTTCTTTAATGTCTACGATTCCTGCTTCTGTTGTTAACAGCATTGCTGATGCTGATGCTGCGTTCTGAAGTGCTGATCTTGTTACCTTAGCAGGGTCTACGATACCTGCTCCGATCATGTCTACATATTCCTCTGTAGCTGCGTTGAAGCCGTAGCCAGGTTCCTGCTTCTTAACCTCGGCAACTACTACGCTTCCTTCGTATCCGCCGTTTTCTGCAATCTGTCTTACAGGTTCTTCAAGAGCTCTTTCGATGATTCTTGCACCAGTCTTAGCGTCTCCTTCAAGAGTCTCTACGTATGCAGAAACTGCAGGGATTGCACAGCATAATGCTACACCGCCGCCTGGAACGATACCTTCTTCAACAGCTGCCTTAGTTGCGTTAAGAGCATCTTCGATTCTCAGCTTTCTTTCCTTCAGCTCAGTTTCTGTTGCTGCACCGACTTTGATAACAGCTACGCCGCCTGCCAGCTTGGCAAGTCTTTCCTGAAGTTTTTCCTTGTCGAATTCTGATTCTGTATCTTCAATCTGCTTCTTAAGAGAAAGGATTCTGCTTTCGATATCTCCTCTGTCTCCTCCGCCGTTAACGATAACAGTCTTATCCTTGTCAACCTTAACTGTTCCTGCCTGACCAAGCATGTCAAGAGTTGCTTCCTTGATATCGTATCCAACTTCTTCGCTGATTACAACGCCGCCTGTCAGGATTGCGATATCTTCCATCATAGCCTTTCTTCTGTCGCCGAATCCAGGAGCCTTAACAGCCACAACGTCGATAGTTCCTCTCAGCTTGTTAACAACTAATGTTGCAAGAGCTTCGCCTTCGATGTCTTCAGCGATAATAAGAAGCTTTCTTCCTGATTTAACAACCTGTTCCAGAATCGGAAGAAGTTCCTGAATGTTTGAGATCTTCTTATCAGTTAACAGAATATATGGATTTTCCATTACAGCTTCCATCTTTTCTGTGTCGTTTACCATGTAAGCTGACAGGTATCCTCTGTCGAACTGCATACCCTCTACTACGTCTAAAGTAGTTCCTAAGGATCTTGATTCTTCAACAGTGATAACACCGTCCTTGCCTACCTTTTCCATAGCTTCAGCGATCAGCAGACCGATGTTTTCGTCAGCAGCTGAAACCGCAGCAACCTGTGCGATGCTTTCCTTAGTTTCAACAGGCTTGGATACCTTCTTGATTTCTTCAACAGCAACATCTACTGCACCCTGGATACCTCTCTTAAGAACCATTGGGTTAGCACCTGCTGCAACGTTCTTGAAACCTTCCTTGATGATAATCTGAGCAAGAAGTGTAGCTGTGGTAGTACCGTCTCCTGCTACGTCGTTTGTCTTAGTAGCAACTTCCTTAACCAGCTGAGCACCCATGTTTTCAACAGCATCTTCAAGTTCGATTTCTCTTGCGATGGAAACACCGTCGTTTGTGATAAGAGGTGTTCCGAAAGCCTTGTTGATCAGAACGTTTCTGCCCTTAGGTCCTAAAGTGATTTTAACTGTATTTGCAAGTTTGTCTACGCCTTCCTGAAGCTTTCTTCTGGCGTCTTCTCCATAATATAATTCTTTAGCCATTTTCTAAATCCTCCTTATTAATACACCCTTTTTATTCTACAGTAGCCAGAATATCTGACTGGTTCATGATTGTATATACTTCTCCGCCGTACTTGATTTCAGTTCCTGCATACTTGGAAAATACAACCTTATCCCCTGCCTTAAGTTCCATTTTCTCATCCTTTGTTCCAGGACCTACTGCAACTACCTCTGCCATCTGCGGCTGCTCCTTAGCTGTGCTTGTCAGGATAATTCCTCCTGAAGTCTTCTCTTCAGCTTCAACCTTCTGAATAACTACTCTGCATCCCAATGGTTTGATTCCAAAACTCATTTTGTTACCTCCTTGATTTATATGTATTATTTTTTCACGATGTTTTGTATCAGCACTCTATGTCGTCGAGTGCTAATTGCAATTCATATTGTAATTCTTCCAATAGACAATGTCAACAGCTAATTGGAAATTTTTTTAACAATATTTTTATTTATTTTGGAGTCAGCTGATCAAAGCCCTCTAAAGCCCTCTGATATAATAGAACAGATACTGCTGAGCTATACCTCCAAGCTCTCCAAAAGTTTCCGATGCGAAGGACGCCATACCCTTCATGTCCTTTTCATCAATTCCATAGAGCCGGTTCATTACACGCTTAACCCACACGTCTATCGGAAAGCTGCTGAAGTCTCCCAAACCGAAAAGATTGATGCAGTTTGCCACCTTAGGGCCTACACCGGTCAGTTTCGACAGTTCCTCAAGGTTTGTCGGAAGCCCCTTTTCGCACACAGTCCGGGCTGTTTCGATCAGATATCTCGCCCTGTACCCCAGTCTCACAGGTCCAAGGTCCTCCACGGTCAAAGCTGCCAGAGTCTCAGCATTCGGCACGCTGTACCACCTCTTGCCCTTTGCTCCTGCATAATCCAGAGAACAGCACACCTCTTCACCGAAGTTTTCCGCCAGCTTCTCTATGCATCCCTTGATTCTTGGAATATTGTTGTTCTGCGAGATAATAAATGAAACAATTGTCTCCCACAGATCCTGTCTCAGAATTCTGATACCTTCACCTGACGCAATTGCCAGCTTCATGGTTTCATCCCTTTCCGCCAGCTGTCTCTTTATTTCTCCATAGTCTCGCTCCAGATCCAGATATGATTTCCATATATTCTGAAAATCATCCTCACTGGCTCCTCTGATAGTCAGAGTTCCTGAATCATAATCCATATTTACCACCTTGCCCATGGCAATCCCCGTATAGGAGCCGTCCTCCTGCTTCTCCCATCTGAAGCACTGCCCGCAGTCAAATATATGATCCAGATTGAAATCACGAACATCGGTAATCGTACAGCAGTTGTTGTCATTCATAATACTGTTATTCATCGTCCATTCCCTTTACTTCCACATCTATTTTTTCCACATTAAAGGCAGTCATATTCTCTATGACCTCTGCCAGTTTTGACTGAAAATCCATAGCCGTCTCCCATATCGGATAACCTGCTATTACGGTAATACCCACGCTTACCTCCAGATTGTCAGGGTGTGCATTCTCCGTCAGCCTCAGCACTCTGCCAATGCCGTCCATTGTTTTACCCAGGCAGCGGGCGATATCTACTATTACATGATCCGAAATAATAAACTCACCCAGATAGCTGAAGGTCGGTCTCACCACAGTCTTCTCCGACTCGTGACCGTCTCCCTTGCCGTCTCCCTTTACGAAAGGCAGATTGATTCCCTTGATTATACTCAGAGGATCCAGGAAGTATCCGGCGAAGGTTCTTTTCAGCTGAAGAGTCGGTGCAGGAATAACGTGCTTTCCAAACTCCTGACGCTGGCGTCCTGCAGTCTCACGTTCCTCCTCAGTGGTAATATCTTCAATATATATACGCTCAGATACAGCAGGCAGACCCAGACGGTCAACTATTTTATCAGTCATTCTGTCACTGGTGCCGATTATCAGGAGAGTTTCGGGATTCAGTTCCTGAATTCGTTTTGATACTGAGTCGGCGTGTTCGTCGAGAGTGAACAAAGCCGTTTTGATGGCGCCCACCATTGTGTCCTGACGCTTGGCGGAAATTCCCGCTTCAACTCTGTTATGGTAAATAAACAGTCCGTCATCGATAATGCTTTCTATATTCTTTTTCTCGCAAAGGTTGAGAGCCTGGAATGATTTTCCCGTTCCGCTCTTGCCCGTCAATGTGTAAACTTTCATCTTTACTTGTACTTTTCCTTCTGTTATAATAATAGGCGATAAGACATGTCTAAAAGGAGGATTTACCAATGGCTTACAAAATTACTGATGCTTGCATCAACTGTGGAGCTTGTGCAGCTGATTGCCCGGTAGAAGCAATCTCTGAAGGTCCAGATACATACGTAATCGACGAAGACGCTTGTATCGATTGTGGCGCTTGCGCTAGCGCTTGCCCAGTTGAAGCTCCTGTAGAAGCTTAATTGGCAGGTATTAATTAACTGATTAAAAGGAAAGGCTGTTTCACAGAAACAGCCTTTTTCTTTTTGTTTTGTTCACTTTTTCTGTTTACTTTTTCTGCTGCTTCTGAAGAGAATTCATGTGATAAGCCAGTGCGTGAAGGCTGTCTGTCAGAGATACATTCTCGAGTGCAATATGCTTAGGCACCTCGATGTCAGTAGGAGCAAAGTTCCATATGCCCTTTATTCCTGATACACACAGCATGTCCGCAACATCTTGAGCATTGTCTCTGTCGACGCATATGATTCCGATATCGATTTCCTCCTTTTCCACGAAGGTTCCCAGCTCTTCGAAATCATACACAGGAAGTCCGTCCAGCGTAGTTCCGATAAGGTCCTGATTGACTTCGAACACGCCTCTTACACGAAAGCCCTTTCTTGCAGGTGCATGAGTATATTTGGTGATTGCCTGTCCCAGACTTCCGGCACCGACGATAACCATAGTGTACTGCTTGTCCAGTCCGAGAATGGTGCTGATTTCCTCATATAATCCGTCTACACTGTATCCGTAGCCCTGCTGTCCGAATCCGCCGAAGCAGTTCAGATCCTGTCTGATCTGAGATGCAGTATAGCCGATAAGCTCACTGAACTCCTTGGATGAAATTTTCTCTACGCCTTTCT
>JBJESZ010000087.1:3809-5703 GCA_051883055.1 Emergencia sp. | reverse complement strand
GAATTAATCTCTATTTCTTTTTTCTAAAACTCCACAACTATTTTACACTAACTTATCATACTTTATATGAGAAAAAACCATGGATGTTCGGGTCGACCATCAAAACCGACAGCGGGGTGCCAACTGCGTGTCAGTGGGTGCAGGAAGAGTATGCGGACGTGGAAAATAAGACAAATGAATAGCATGAAATCCAAATTTATTCCCTTGCAGGTATCCTCGTGCAAGGGTATTTTAGTATTAGAAGCATTAGAGAGATTGACGAGACGCACGAAGTGAGAGATAATAAGATGGAAACGTACTGCAATTCATATTTTAAGGTAGATACGAACACGGTGGTCGATAACTACAGAAAGGTTCAGAATTACATTGGTTCGGATACGGGCATAATTCCTGTCGTTAAGGGCAACTGCTACGGTTACGGCATCATTGCAATGGCCAAGCTGTACAAGGAGCGATGCGGCGCGGAAATAATAGCGTGCTCTGCCATGCAGGAGGCTGTGGACCTGCGAAACGAAGGGCTGGAGGGTGAGCTTCTGGTTATCGGCGGCATACCGCAGCATCTTCTCGAGGGTGCGGTGAAATATGACCTTCAGATACCCCTGTTCGAAGAAACAACTGCCCGTCGTCTTCAGGAGATTCACGAGCCATCAAAACCCATAAAGGTGCACATAAAGATAGAAACGGGGATGAACCGTCTGGGCATCAGACCGGGAAAAGATCTTGAAAAACTCCTTGAACTGGTAAAGACTCTGGATGGAATCGAAGTTGCAGGTGTGTACTCCCACTTTGCATCGTCCACAGCCGGATATAACGACCCGTTTGCACTTATTCAGTACGAAAGATTCAAGGGTGCTGTAGACCAGGTGCTTGATGCCGGATTCACGCCAAAATACATACACTGCTGTAATTCAGCAGCAATAGCATGGTTTAAGGATGCATATTTCACACATGTTCGCTCCTGCACCTCACTTCTAGGACACATGGCAATGGAGGATGGACGAGAACCTATCGGCCTGGTCGAGCCCCTTGAAATAGGTGCATATATTACAAACATACACCACATTGAAGCCGGTGAAAGCATTGGTTACAGCCAGGCATTTATAGCTGACAGGCCTATGGATATCGCAACGATATCTATTGGCTTCGGAGACGGATTCTATCCGAAATGGATGAGAGGCTTCGGACCTGTACTGATTAACGGGCAGAGAACCAATTTCCTCGGATGCTGTATGGACCAGTCCTTTGCCGACGTGACAGGTCTGGACTGTAAGCTTGGAGACAAGGCCATTCTGATTGGAAAATCAGGAGATGAGCGCATCACCACATGGGATATGGAGCAGTTCTGCGGAAACACCTTTGAATTTCTGTACGGAACGATCGGCCACCGTGTGGAGAGGATATATGTATGAGGAGGAGAAACATGACAGTATTTGATACAGAAAGACTTCATATTGATGAGGTTACAGAAGCAAAAATCGACGAAGTAATTGAAATAGAATCTCATAAAGAAAACAGGGATTATCTATGGATTGGCACAGTAGAAGAGCATAAAGCAGAGATTGCTGACCCTAAACACATGCTTCTCATCTTCCATGAAAAGGAAAGCGGTGAGACCAAGGGATATGCACTGATAAGACTGGATTTCAAATCACATATCTTTGAAATCAGAAGAATTGCCATTACAGACAAAGGCAAGGGTTACGGAAAAGAGTCCATGATCGGTCTGATTCACTATGCCTTTGAACAGACAGACACCAACAGACTTTGGCTGGATGTCTATCCTGATAATGAAATCGGAATCAGGCTTTACGAGTCACTAGGCATGCACTGCGATGGCGTACTGAGACAGAATTATCTGGCAGAGCGTGGATACCTGGATCAGATAATCTATTCA
>JBJESZ010000087.1:0-3709 GCA_051883055.1 Emergencia sp. | reverse complement strand
CCGGCTACGTCTGTGTCGACGGGATAGCCGCTTGTAACGTCGAGAATATGGTGGTACCTCTTTCCGTCAACTTCGATGAAACGTTCGTAAATCCCGGAGGTTACGACTACCGCATCACTGACGTCGACTGAACCGATGATATCATTTCTGTCTGAATAAGGCTCTTCAACTCCAATGCGGAAGGCATCACCCTGCTTGTCACCTATGGCGACGATGTTTCCTCCGAAGTTGACAATCGCACTGGTTACGCCCAGCTCCTGAAGCTTTTCGGCAGCCTTGTCGGCGATATATCCCTTGCCGATGCCGCCCAGGTTAATTTCCGAGTCAGGGTTTCCCATAGTAATTGTATTGCCATCCACCTTGATACAGGTGTAGTCAACGGCCGCAAGGTCTTCCTTCACGGCACTGTCATCCGGCAGAGAGGCCTCCTCACTGTGAAAGTCCCACAAGTCTGACACCTTGCCTATGGTAATATCAAAGCGCCCTTCGCTCAGCTGTCCGTATTCTATACCCAGCTTCACGACCTCGACGGTTTCGTCTGCGCATTCCACCGGCTTTCCCTTGCTGTGGTTGATTCTGTATATATCGGAACCTTCCTGGGTCATACTGATAAGAGCCTCAAGATCGGCGCAGAGACCAAAAGCAGAATCTATCGCCGCAGCGGCGTTTTCCTCAGACATTTCCTCCATATCATAGATTGTGATTTTGCAGATAGTATCCATATAATAGCTGGTTTTCTCTACGGTCTCGGACTTTCCACTGCAGCCCGTCTGTGATATAATAAGTCCCGTGATTAAAACGAGAGATGTGATTAAAGTTACGATTTTTTTCATAAATACCTCTTTAAGGAGTTTTGATGTTTAAAGTAATAAAGAAAGCAGATATTATACTGTTCATCGTGCTGGTCGCAGCGAGCCTGGCCGTTACGGCAGCGGCTCTTTCAGGCGGCGACGAGGGCGAGAGGGTCAGGATTTCGGTAGACGGTAAAACCTATGGCGTCTACAGCCTCTATGAGGATCGGACCGTTGAAATCAAACAGGATAAATCTATTAATAAGATTACCATAAAAGACGGTCACGTGCAAATGTCTGATTCCACCTGCAGGAATCAGGTGTGCGTGGATACAGGTGAAATCAGCCGGACCAGTCAGAGCATCGTGTGCCTGCCTAACAAGGTCATGGTTGAAATTGTCGGAGGGGAGGCGAACTTAGATGCGGTCTCCAAATAGGTGCAGCGATGGTAAGGGACGCAGCGGCACAGCGGGCCGCGCGAAGTTTATCGCTACGTCCGCAATGTTTGTGTGTCTGGCACTGATTTTCTCATATGTGGAGGTTTTGATACCGTTTTCTGTTGGAATACCGGGAATCAAGCTGGGTCTGGCCAACCTGGTGGTAATCATCGCACTCTATGAGATGAACTTCAGATACGCCTTCGCTATCAATGCAATCAGAATAGTAATTGCCGGGCTGCTGTTCGGAGGCCTTTTCGGTATGCTTTATTCGGCCGCAGGAGGGCTGCTTAGCATTGTTGTGATGGCACTTCTGAAGAAGACAAATCTGTTCAGCATGATTGGCGTCAGCATGGCGGGCGGACTTGCTCATAATCTGGGACAGCTTCTTGTGGCTGCCTTTCTGGTGTCCAACATTAAGATGTTTATCTATTTCCCTGTTCTGATGTTTTCCGGAATTGCCAGCGGAATTGTCATAGGAATTGTCAGTTATATAATTGACGGGAAATTGCCAAAATATTTATTCAGGTAGGTTAAAAAATAATGAGACAGGAAATTTTACAGCTAAGAGAAAAAATGAAGGAGCAGGGAGTGGATTTCTACCTGGTTCCGACTACAGACTATCATGGTTCTGAATACGTTCATGAATATTTTCAGTGCCGCAGGTTTCTGTCCGGGTTTACCGGCTCTGCGGGAACACTGCTTGTAGGAATGGACGGAGCGTGGCTCTGGACAGACGGGAGATATTTTCTGCAGGCCGCTATGCAGCTTGAAAATTCGGGTATACAGCTGATGAAAATGGGTGAGCCGGAGGTTCCGACCATTGAGGAACACCTTGAGGCGGTCATGGAACCCGGCAGTGTACTGGGCTTCGACGGACGCGTGGTTGACAGTACGACGGGACAGATGTATGAGGAAAAGTATGAGATAAAGTGGAATCTGGACCTGGCCGGAAAAATCTGGAATGATCGTCCGGAGATTATCCCTTCAGAAATATATGCACTGCCGCCTGAGGTTACCGGCGAGACGGCAGCACAGAAGCTTAAGAGAGTTCGCAGCTACATGCACGACAATGAGGTTGAGTATCATCTGATTACAAGCCTGGAAGACATCGCATGGCTTTTCAATCTTCGCGGTTCGGATGTGCTGCATACGCCTGTGTTTTATGCCTATGCGCTCATCAGTCAGGACTTCGCATTCCTGTACCTGATGAATGAGGATTTCAAAGGGGATGAACTCGAGGGTGTAAATATTCTTCCATATTATCAGGTGTTCGACGATTTGAAGAGGCTGCCGAGAGGAAGTGTTCTCCTGAACGAGGATATCGTAAGCTACGCTCTGGTCAAGTCGATCCCTTCCAATATCAAAACCGTCAACGGCATAAATCCATGTGAAATCATGAAGGCTCTGAAAAACGACAAGGAGATTCAGTCGACCAGAAACGCACATCTGAAAGATGGTGTGGCAATGGTTGATTTCATGCACTGGCTGAAATCAACAATGAAGTTCACTTCTCTGCTTGGGGTGCCCGGTCTGGGAGTAGGAATAGACACGGGAATGACTGAAATTGCGGCTTCTGATTATCTGGAAATATGTCGCCGCAGACAGGAAGGTTTCATGGATCTGAGCTTTGATACAATCTGCGGTTACGGACCTGACGGTGCGATTGTTCATTACAGCGCAACGCCGGAAAGCGACAGAGAACTGAAAGCGGAGGGCTTTCTGCTGGTGGACTCTGGAGCTCACTACAGGGACGGAACCACGGATATCACGAGAACTCTGGCTCTGGGAGTTTTGACCGAAAAGATGAAGGAAGACTACACCGCCGTGCTGAAGGCCCATATTGCCGTTGCTCTTGCGGAGTTTGCACCGGGCACGAAGGGTGTGAAGATAGATGAAATTGCAAGAAAGCCGCTGGCTGAGAAGGGAATGGACTACAACCACGGAACCGGTCATGGGGTGGGTCACCTGCTCAGCGTTCACGAAGGACCCCAGTCCATCAGCAGACGCGGTGAGCGGTATGGATTCTATGAGGGCATGATTACCAGCAACGAGCCGGGATACTACCTGGAGGGCGAGTACGGCATCCGTCTTGAGAATGAGATTCTGTGCGTAAGAAAGCCTAACGGAATGCTTGGGTTCGAGACGATTACCTTATGTCCTTTTGAACGGGAGGCTATCGTGAAGGAGATGCTGACCGATGCAGAACTGGCATGGCTGAACGACTATCACGCACAGGTGTACGACAAGCTGAGCCCGCTGCTGGATGAAAATCTGAGAAAGTGGCTGGCAGAGGCGTGCACGGAGATTTAGGAAGCCGCTTTGGTCTTTGTAATCATTTGAATAAACAGTTGTAAAATTTTACGTTGAATTTTACAAATGTTTGCGTATAATATAAGTAGTAGAAACGATATAAAATCAAGGAGGGAGCTGAAAGAATATGGCAAGTATTTTACCAGTATCTGATTTGAGAAATTATAA
>JBJESZ010000086.1:0-30755 GCA_051883055.1 Emergencia sp. | reverse complement strand
TTTTTTCATCGGTATGACGGGCTATCACGATGGGCATAAAACTATTTTTTTGAACTGAAAAGTACCACAGAGGTAGCAGACATGGCAGCGATAAGCGGAAATAGACCGGAAGATGTCAGTATGTAGCCGGTAATCGTTCAGTTTTCAACCATAATCTGACAGCAATTATAATATATTACAAGTATATTATTTATACGATTTACATTTTGTTCCATATTACGGCTGTTTTGGGCTGTGAGACGAAAAAAAGTGCGTTATATCTTAAGCTTGTGGTACTTTTTGACTCGAAAAATGAGAAATATCCCACATTTGATAGAAAGAAAAATGTGACCCATGGAACTAACCATGAGTCACGCTAACGTGGCGAAGCCACTCCTGTCGGATTACTTTTTTCTATCAGAATCTGCAGCCGTTGCAGCCATTGAACTGGCAGCAGATGTCTCTGTTTCTGCGGCGGTCATCGTCACGGTCGCAGTCTCTGTCTCTATCTCTATCCCTATCTCTATCTCTGCGGCAGTCACAGTCGCAGTCGCAGTCTCTATCGCGGTCACGATCTCTGCGTTCCCATTCTCTGCATTCGTCCTCTCTGCGCTCACACTGGCTGCGGTCGCAGTCTCTGTCCCTGTCTCTATCTCTGTCCCTGTCTCTATCTCTGTCTCTGCGGCAGTCTCTGTCTCTGTCGCAGTCACAATCTCTGTCATCGTCATCATCATCTTCCAGATGTCTGTCAATGTTGGAGCAGCAGCATCTGTCATGAATTCTGACTGCATGGCTGTCGTCATCTCTTTCGCATGGATCGCATATTCCCGGTGCATCCTGACATCTTGCTCTGTCGTCACATGGAATATTGATGCTTTCGGCATCCGTTCTGAACAGGGTTGCTCTTGTAACCTGAACATTAACTGTAGGTTCAGTGATCAGGCTGCCTGTAACCTTCACGTTACATGGTCTGCTGCTTCCGGGTTCCGAAGTGATAACAGGGTTCAGCAGAGCCGCTGTAGCTCCGAAGGAGAAGCTGATAATCGGGGCAATACCGTTAGTTGTACATGGCAGACAGATTCTTGGTGATGCAAAGGTGCTGTTTCCGCAGATCATAACCTGATCGCATTCCTTGGATGTCATGACAAGCTTGAATCTTCTGCAGGCACCGCATCCGAACACGCTTCCGCGCAGCACGATAGTAAGCTTTGCTTTCCAGTCGTGGATTCCTGTAATCAGGAAGAATCCGGCAGTTGATTTGTTTCTGTTCATGCATTCGCAATGCGAAATCTGTGCCATAAGGGCGTTTGTCGATGCGGAAAATCTGTCATTGAAGAAGTCAAGGTCATCAACCGGAATTCCGTCAACGGTCACATTGCATGGGTGAAGGCAATCAGGGTCTTTCAGATTGAAATCGCTTACGAAAACCTCCGTGCTTTCTACGGCAAAGGTTAAGTCTCCCTCTAATTCAGAAGGACAGCTGCATCTGCAGCGGCATTCTTCGCCTGGATCGATGAACGTCATCTGCTGGTTGAAGTTCTGAGAAGTTGCGGTTAAACATGTCAGTAACGGACAGGACTTTGCCTGAATGTCCGTATAGACCTTATTTAGATAAACTAGTGATTCGTTACACATTTTAATACCTCGCTTTTTTAGTATAGCTGATGCTATGTAGGGCCGGGAGCATATAGAGTATGTATTCCGGTGGTAACGCATGCCATATCCTGAAAGCTTAAGGCTTACATTATACTATGCGGCCATGGGTCAATCGGTGCAATAAACAGAGCAGTAACGACGAAGAGCAAGAGGAATAGGATGCTCGCCCTTCCTTGAAAACAATGGGTTTTCGACGATTATGCAGCATTGTCCCAAATCGGGGAGCAAATTCCCAAAAAAATTTATTAAAGTGGGGAAAAAATATTGTAAAGTGGAGAGAAGTGGTGTAGAATGGAGATGGTAAACTGAAAGGACTGGCTATGATTTTAAGAAAGGACGCAATCCGCTATGTTCATGGGTACTTATTACAACTCAATAGATGCCAAGAACAGAATGATTGTTCCTTCTAAGCATAGAGAACAGCTTGGCGGCAGATGTGTTTTGACCATCGGTATGGATACTTGCTTATATATATATCCTATGTCCGAATGGGAAAAGCAGGTGGAAAAGATGTCGCAGCTTCCTGAAACAGACCAAAACGTTAGAAAGTTCATAAGAAACAGTTTCGCGAGTGCAGTGGAATGCGAATTTGACAAGCAAGGTCGAATCGTCATTCCAGCGGAACTGAAAAAAAGGGCCCATATAGACAAGGAGCTTGTGACTATGGGTGCGATGAGAAAAATCGAAGTCTGGAGCAAAGAAGTATGGGAGGATCCGGACAACGATAATACAATGGACTCTAATGAGTACATTGAAACTCTGACAAAGTATAACATCTAAAGGTAACGATAAGAGGGAAACATGGAATTTAAACATACTTCCGTATTGCTTAATGAGTGCATCGAAAATCTGAATATCAGGCCGAACGGCATTTATGTAGATGGCACATTAGGCGGAGGGGGTCATTCCTCAGTTATATGTGAGAGGTTATCTGAAGAGGGAACGCTGATCGGTATAGACAGGGACAGAGATGCGCTGGATGCAGCGGGAAGAAGACTTGAGCCTTACGGCTGCAGAAAGATATTCGTCCAGAGCAACTACTCTGATATAAAGAATGTACTTAAAGAACTTGAAATAGACGGCATAGACGGTGTGCTTCTGGATCTGGGAGTATCATCCTTCCAGCTGGATAACGCCGAGAGAGGCTTTTCTTATATGAACGATGCTCCGCTGGACATGAGAATGAGTCAGGATGATGATTTCACTGCCTACGATGTTGTCAACAGATACGGTGAAAAGGAGCTGGCCGGAATAATATCCAGATACGGTGAGGAAAAATGGGCGAAGCGAATAGCCTCCTTCATCGTTGAAAAGCGAAAGGACAAGCCTATTGAGAGCACCTTCGAGCTGGTGGATGTTATCAAAGCCGCCATACCGGCAAAGGCGCGCAGAGAGGGACCCCACCCTGCAAAGCGCACCTTCCAGGCAATAAGAATTGAAGTGAATGATGAACTGGGACAGCTTGAAAAGGCGATTGAGGATTTCTGCGATGTGCTTAATCCGGGGGGACGTCTCTGTGTCATATCCTTTCATTCCCTGGAAGACAGAATTGTAAAAGACATTATCGCAAGAAGAAATAACCCGTGTACATGCCCGAAGGAATTTCCGGTATGTATATGTGGAAAGAAAGCTGATATTGAGAAGATTTCAAGAAAACCTATTTTGCCCGGTGAAGAGGAGCTGGAGGCAAATCCAAGAGCACGAAGTGCTAAATTGAGAGTGGCAGAAAAGATTTGAAGAGTTAGAGACTAGAGGAACTGATTAAAAATGAGAGCACAGGGAAACAAAAGAATTCTTTTAGGGCTGGTTATAGTAGGACTTATCAGCATTTTAATAGTTGTTCTTTCCGCATACAGTGCAGAACTTAAGGTGGAAAACAATAAGCTTGCAAGTGCCAATGAGGCGCTGCAGAGCGAAATAGACACTCTGAACGTGAAGATTAAGAGTGCGAATAACGTTGAACATATTGAACGCATTGCCACAAAAAAGCTGGGGATGGTTTATCCGACAAAGGATGAATGCATATACGTTTCTGATGCTGCGGCACCGAAGGAGAACTTTGCCATGGTAATCAGAGAAAAGGCATATAATTAAGGGGCATAAATATAAATAGTTTAAGTAGAAGTTAATTGCATAGTATAAGCCAGACAATTTCATATAAAGGTGGTCTGGCTTGTTTTGTTAGCAGGGATTGAAGTATTAGAGGAAAATAAATGGCAAAGGTTTCAGGGAAAAATAAAAAAAGAATACTGATAGCTTATTTTATTCTCAGCATTCTCATCCTTCTGCTGGCGTTCAGGCTGGCATGGATACAGATTGTAAGAGCTGATGAATACACGGAAAAGGCTATAGCTCAGCAGACAAGCGACATACCTATAGAGGCAAAGCGCGGTGCCATAACTGACAGAAACGGGAAGGAGCTGGCTACCAGTGCAACCTGTTATTCTCTCTGGGTATGGCCTTCACAGATAAAGGAGACTTACACAACAGACGCTAAGCTTGACGAGGCGGCAAGCCAGCTGGCGGTAATTCTCAATATGGACAGTGCAGAAATAAAAAAAGATATGACTGCAGATCAGGCTCTGGTGAGAATAACGAAGGGTCTGGAAAAGGAAACCGCTGACAAGATAAGAGAACTCGACATGTACGGCCTGCAGCTTGCCGAGAACACCAAGAGGTACTATCCGCTTGGAAATTTTGCATCTCAGCTTCTGGGAAGCGTAAACGATGACGGAGTAGGAAGAACAGGTGTGGAAAGCATGTATGACGAGTATCTTTCAGGCGTTGCGGGAAGATGGATAAAGAATACAGATATAAACGGAAATGACCTGTCCTTCGGTCAGGAGGAGTATTATCAGGCAGAGGATGGACTGAATGTTGTTCTCACGATAGATGAGATTCTCCAGCACTATGCGGAGAACGCCATCGCCAAGGGAATGAAGTCAACCAAGGCAAAGAGAATAATGTGTCTGGTGCTTGATGTAAAGACAGGCGACGTTCTGGCCATGGCAACCAATCCGGGCTATGATCCTAACAATGCAACTGAGCCTGACAGCAAGTCAGAAAAGGAATCCTTCGACAAAATGAGTGACAAGAAGCAGACTGACTACCTGAGCCAGATGTGGAGAAATCCTATAGTAAGCGATGTTTACGAACCCGGTTCAACATGGAAGCTTATTACAACCTCAGCTGCGCTGGAAAGCGGTGCTGCAACGATAAACTCCACCTTCTACTGTGACGGATCATACAGAGTTCCCGGAACAACCATAACACTTCACTGTCTGCATAATCACGGTTCACAGAGTCTGAAAAAAGCAGTGGGTAATTCATGCAACCCGGCTCAGATGAAGATGGCCATGTCCATGGGTAAGGACACATATATGGATTTTCTGAATATGTTTGGTATAACCAAGAAGACGGGAATCGACCTGGAGGCAGAATCAACAGCGATAATCCAGGAGAACATCGGACCTGTTGAGCTGTGTACAATGGCTTATGGTCAGGGTATTGCTGTCACACCTATTCAGCTTGCATCTGCTGTGGCAGCCATAGGTAACGACGGAGTGCTTATGCAGCCGAGAGTAGTGAAGAAGCTTACAAACTCCAAGGGAGAGACTGTTAAGACTTTTGAGACTCAGGAAGTAAGGAAGGTATTGTCCACCAAGACCGCTAACGAAATGAAGAAAATCATGGAGTATGTTGTTGACGAAGGCGGCGGAGGCGAGGCTAAGATTGCAGGATACAGAATAGGAGGAAAGACAGGTACAGCCGATAAGGCGGAAAACGGAAAATATCTTGGAAATACATATTCATCATTTATCGGAATGGCTCCGATGGATGATCCTAAATTTGTTTGTCTGGTAGTTGTAGACAGTCCGCAGGGAGTCCGTTACGGTGGTCTGATTGCAGCGCCTATAGCCAAGGAGTTCATGGAGAACGCTCTTCCGTATCTGAACATTTCTCCGTCATACACCAAGTCGGAGTCAAAGGAGATTTCAACAAAGTATGCGTATGTACCTAAGGTTACAGGTAAAAAGGTGAGCAAGGCTATAGAAATTCTTGAAGAAAGCGGACTGAAATATGAAATCGTTCCGGAGAGAACAGATGATGAAGAGTTTACTGTAGTGGATCAGTATCCGAAGAAAGGGAAAAAGATCAAAAAAGGCGGTACGGTATATCTTTACAGAGAGTAGTTCGGGAGGGATTTATGAAGCTTTCTAAAGTCCTGGAACACGTAAGATACGAGCTTATTCAAGGAACTTTAGAAGACGAAATTACAGGTATAACCTGTGACACACAGAAACTTACAGGCGGCGAACTGTTCATCTGTCTCAGGGGAGAAACAGCTGACGGTCATGATTATATAGACGAAGCGGTCTCCCGGGGTGCAGGAGCAGTTGTCGTTACCGAAAAAACAGAATATATTCCGGAGCACATCACTGTGCTCCGGATCGGAAGCGGCCGAAAAGGGATGGCACAGCTTGCCTCCTCATTTTACGGTAATCCGCAGGAAAAGCTTATCACAATCGGGATAACCGGCACTAAGGGTAAGACCTCCACTTCGTTCATGATACAGAAGATTCTGAAACAGAGTGGAATAAAGACCGGGCTGATCGGAACAGTTCACGCAGACATTGGGGATGCTGTCTACGAGAGTGTGCTGACAACACCGGAACCTGCGGAAATACACAGGTATATGCGCGAAATGGTGGATAACGGCTGTCGGGCTGTTGTGATGGAGGTTTCATCTCAGGCTCTGAAAATGAACAGAGTATATGGTATGATTTTCGACTATGCTGTCTTCACCAACATAGAAAGTGATCATATCGGACCTAAGGAGCATGCTGATTTTGATGAGTACCTCAGATGCAAGAGCAAACTTTTCGGCCAGGCGAGGGAGGGCATCGTAAACGGTGACGATCCTCATGCTGCTATGATTATGCAGGACTGCAGCTGTCCTGTAACAACATATGGCTTCGGAAAAAACAATAATGAGATAATAAAAGGCTTCAGACCAGTCAGAAAGGAGGGCAGTCTGGGAATAGAATTCAACGGTTTTTTTGTTCCTATGCCCGGAAGGTTCACCGCATATAATGCTATGGCCGCCGTTTCGGTGTGCAGACGTATGGGTGCGGGGGACGAGATGATTGCTGAAGCTTTGAAAAATATTAGGGTACCGGGAAGGCAGGAATGTTTTACCATAACCGGAAAAGAGACTGTAGTAATTGACTATGCGCACAATGGTATGGCGCTGGAAGCTTTGATAGAAGCGGTCAGACTTTATGAACCCGCATCAGTGACCGTAGTCTTCGGATGTGGCGGAGAAAGAGACCGTGAGCGCAGATTCGGCATGGGCCGTGCTGCCCGAAACGCAGATAAGGTTATAATTACCAATGATAATCCAAGAAATGAATGTGCAGAAAGCATTTTTAGTGATATAATAAATAACTTAGACAACACTGAATATACGATAATCGAAGACCGGAGAAAAGCTATTGAAAGGGCGGTAACCCAGTGCATGCCGGGGGAGGTCGTGCTGATTGCCGGAAAGGGTCATGAAAATTACCAGATTATCGGAAACAAAAAGATTCATTTAAGCGATAGAGAAGAGGTTCTGCGCTCAATAGAAAAGGTGAGAAAATGAGAAAGTATACGTTTAGAGAAATTGAGAAAATTACGGGAGGAAGACAGATTGCCGGAAGTCCCGATGCTGAAATAGATGGTGTAAGCTTTGATTCAAGAGAGGTAAAGGCGGGAGAACTGTTTGTACCTGTGGTAGGCGAGGTTCACGATGCCCATAAGTTCATACCCGGAGCGGCTGAAAGAGGCTGTGACTGCTTTCTCGTGTCAGACGCTGATGCTGTGAATGGTCTGGAGTGCAGTGCCGTTCTGGTTGATGACACGACGGCGGGAATACTGAAGCTGGCTAAGCATTATCTTGATTCTCTCAACCTGAAAAAGGTGGCTGTTACAGGAAGCATAGGCAAAACCAGCACGAGAGATATGGTGTATGCTGTTCTGAAGGAAAAGTATAATACAGGATGTTCAAAGAAAAACTATAATACTGAGGTCGGAGTGGCAATGACCATATTCTCCTTCGACGAATCCATGGAGGCGGCTGTTCTGGAAACGGGAATGGACCGTCTTGGGGAAATCAGCAGGCTGGTGAATATTATCAGACCTGATGTCGGAATCATAACCTATGTTGGAACGTCCCACATCGAAAGGCTGGGAAGCAGGGAGAACATTTTCAAAGCGAAGATGGAAATCACCGACTTCTTCGGAGAAAACAACACCCTCGTAATCAACGGGGATAACGATATGCTGTCAGAAATCAGAGATGACAGAGAATATGCGGTTATCAAAGCCGGCTCAGGGGAGGATGCTCAGTACAGAGTATCTGACGTGAAGGATTTCGGTGAAGATGGAATAGAATACACCCTGACTGCGGATGGAAAGAGCCATCTTATCAGGCTGAATGTGCCGGGAGCTCACAACGCACTTAACTCTGCTCTTGCAGTTGCGGCAGGCGTGCAGCTGGGAGTGTCTGCAGAAGAGGCTGTTGCAGGTCTCTGCAAAATCGAGCTTACAGGCAGAAGACTGAAAATAAGAGAAAAGGGTGGAACGAAGGTTATAGATGACACCTATAATGCGTCACCTGAATCTATGATGTCAGCGGTCACAACGCTGGTTAACACTAAGGGAAAAAGAAAGATTGCGGTCCTGGGAGGTATCAACGAGCTGGGAGATATGAGTGAGAAGGGACATCATGACGTGGGAGTGTTTGCTGCCGGTCAGCCGATAGATTTCCTTTACACGGTATCAGAACCTGCGGAAGCGATCGCAAGAGGTTTTGTTGACGGGGGCGGCGATCCTGAGAGAGTGCGCCACTATGACACGAAGTCGGATTTCTTTAAGGAAATGGACGGAATGTTTTCCGATGGAGACGTTATTCTGATCAAAGCGTCAAGAGGAAGAGAGTTAGAAGAAATTGTGGAAAAAATCTTAGAATATTAGGAGAAAAGAGTAATGCAGATTTATCAGTTGTTCATAATAGTAGCTTTAGCCACACTGGCTTCGGGAATATTAACCGCTGTGGAAATTCCGATTCTAAAGCGCAGACAGTTCAGACAGTTCATCAGAGAGGAAGGTCCCCAGTCCCATCAGTCCAAGGCAGGTACGCCGACTATGGGAGGCATTGCAATCTGCGGGGCTCTGGTTATAATGTCACTGATCTGCGGAGGCCTGAATACAGATATCATAGTTATGCTGATAGTAACCCTTGCTTTTGCAGGCATGGGTTTTCTGGACGATTACATTAAGGTCGCAAAGAAGCACAATCTGGGGCTTACAGCGATTCAGAAGATTATTATCCAGCTGCTGATTTCAGTCGGCCTGGCTGTTTACATGGCAGTATTTTCTGATTACGGTACGGATGTATGGATTCCTTTTATCGATAAGTACATCGATTTTGGATGGCTGTACATTCCTTTTGTAGTATTTGTTATGGTTGCAATGACCAATGCTGTTAACCTGACAGACGGTCTGGACGGACTTTCATCAGGTGTTACTGCCATAGTGGCAATATTCTTTGCAATATCAGGAATGAGGTTTGGACATACATCTCCAACTGTTTTCAGCTGCGTTCTTTGCGGAGCCTGCCTGGGATTCCTGGCATTCAACAGACATCCGGCAAAGCTTTTCATGGGTGACACAGGTTCTATGGCCTTAGGTGCTGCTGTAGCTTCAGCGGCAATCATCATGAAGGTTGAATTTCTTCTTCCAATTGCCGGACTTATTTACGTTATGGAGGCTCTTTCAGTAATTATTCAGGTTGGGGTATACAAGAAAACGAAGAAGAGAGTGTTCAAGATGGCCCCTATCCACCACCACTTTGAAATGTGCGGAATGAAGGAAACACAGGTGGTTGTAATGTTCTGGGGCATTGCCTTGCTAAGCTGTGCTCTGGCATATGCAATTATGAATATATAAAAGGACTTATTGACATACGGTATAAAGGTAAAGAGATGGAACAGAACGATTTTGATGTAAAGGGAAAGAAAATACTTGTAGTAGGTCTGGGAAGATCGGGAATTGCTGCATGCCGCGCACTTGTCGCCGAGAAGGCAGAGCTGTATGTTCAGGATTCCAAAAATGAGGATGCTGTTGATTCACAGCTGATAAGCTTTCTTAAAGATGCAGGAGCGGTCTGCTACCTGGGAAGGCAACCTGAGGCAGTGGGTTTTGATATGGTTGTGCTCAGCCCGGGAGTAAGCCCGGAGCTTGGGTTTGTCCGTGAAGCGAGGGAAGCCGGTGCTGAGATAATCGGTGAGCTGGAGCTGGCGTACAGACTGGGAAAAGGTCAGTATGTTGGAATAACCGGAACAAACGGAAAGACTACTACCACCACACTGGTGGGACAGATTTTCAGTGCATCGGGAAGAAAATCTCACACTGTGGGAAACATCGGGGTTGCAGTAATTTCTGCATCTGTCGATGCGGATGATGATACATGGCTGATTACGGAAACCAGCAGTTTTCAGCTGGAGACGACGAGGTATTTCAGACCGCGGGTTTCAGCCATACTTAACCTGACACCGGATCATCTGGACCGCCATCATACGATGGAGGCCTACGGAGCGGCAAAGGCGAAGATTTTTACGGCACAGAGCGAGGATGACTTTGCAGTTATCAACTACGATGACGAGGGAGCAAGGGGACTTCTCTCTCACGGCTGCAGGGCAAGAGTAATGCCTTTCAGCAGGAAAGAGGAACTGGACTTCGGTGCCTTTGTCAGAGACGGAAAAATTATTGTTACAGATATAGAGACCGGTGAGCCTGTGGAAATCTGCAGAGTGGATGAGATAAAAATTCTCGGAACACATAATCTGGAGAACGTGCTGGCGGCAGCTGCAATCTGCTTCTGCGCAGGGATTGATGCACAGGTTATCGGAGACACAATCAGAGCTTTTGGCGGTGTGGAGCACAGAATCGAGTTCTGCAGAGAGCTGAACGGAGTCAGGTATTATAACGACTCCAAGGGCACCAATGTGGATGCGGCAGTTACCGCTCTGAAGGCGCTGGAAAAGAATATTATCATAATTGCAGGCGGAGACGGAAAGGGTCAGAATTTCGAACCGTTTCTGGCCGAGTTCGAGGGCAGGGTCAAGCACATGATTCTGCTGGGAAGAGACGGCAGGCTTATCGCTGATACCGCAGACAAAGCGGGCTTTACCGGCTATTCCTTCGCAGCTGACATGGAGGAATGCGTGAACAAAGCCTGCAGCCTTGCAGAACCCGGAGACAGCGTGCTTCTGTCACCTGCATGTGCGAGCTGGGATATGTACAAAAACTTTGAGGTAAGAGGGGAACACTTTAAAGAGTGTGTAAACGGACTGTAATGAGAACTGAAAGAGTGAAGGCAGAAAAACTGAATAACAGCAGGGCAAAAGGCTACAGTGATTTTGCGATAGTGATCCTGGTTACGATTCTCGTCATTTTCGGTGTCGTAATGGTATTCAGTGCCAGCTACTACAAGTCCATAAATGATACCACTTCGGGGACGCCATTTGCGTTTCTGAAGAGGCAGGCTATTTACGCGGCAATCGGATTCTTTATCATGGCCGCATGTGCCAACATAAATTATAAATACTATAAGAGGTTTGCGCCGCTTATTCTGCTTGCGAGCTTTATTCTGCTTGTGGCCGTTCTGACGCCTCTGGGCTTCAGCTCAGGCGGAGCTACCAGACTTATCAGACTCGGACCTATTTCCATCATGCCCGGTGAGGTTGCGAAGCTTGCGGTAATAATATTTGTGGCTGCATATCTTTCAACCGACTCCAAGCTGATTCTGTCATTTAAGAGCGGTGTGCTTCCTATGCTTGCTGTGATGGTCGTATTCGGCGGCCTCATTATCAAGCAGCCGAACCTTTCAACAGCAATAACCGTATGCGGAATTATTGCGGGAATCATGTTTATCGCGGGACTCCAGTGGAGATACGTAATCAGTGCGCTTATTCTGGGAAGCGGAGCAATCGGATTTCTTGTCGCCTTCGGTGACAAAATAGGCGGTGCTCACTGGAAAAAGAGAATCGTAAGCTTTCTGGATCCATTTGCAGATGCACTGGGCGACGGCTTTCAGGTAGTGCAGTCACTGCTGGCGCTTGGATCAGGAGGTCTGTTCGGACTGGGACTTGGCAAGAGCATTCAGAAGAATCTGTATCTTCCGGAGCCTCAGAACGACTTTATCCTTGCGATTATCGGTGAAGAGCTTGGTTTTGTCGGCGTTCTGGCACTGCTGATTGTATATATGCTTCTGATATGGAGATGCTTCCACGTATGTCTGAACGCACCTGACAGATTCAGTATGCTGATGTGCGGAGGAATAACCGTAATGCTTGCTCTTCAGGTCATACTGAATGTGGCAGTAGTAACATCATCCATGCCGCCGACAGGCATCGCGCTGCCGTTTATCAGCTACGGCGGAAATTCGCTTTGGATTTTCATGGCCTCCATGGGAATTATGCTTAACGTATCGAAGAAGAGTAGACAGTAGGGAGGACTGAGCAGGGTATGAGAGTAATAGTCACAGGCGGAGGAACGGGAGGACACATATATCCTGCCATCGCCATTGCAGATAAAATAATGGAGAGAGAACCGGATTCAGAGGTTCTGTACATCGGAAATTACGGCTGCATAGAAGAGGAAATTGTGCCTAAGGCCGGGTATGATCTCAGGCTTGTTGCGGCCAGCAGCATAGACAGAAGGAGTCTGAAGAGACTCTTCAATTCAGGGAAGGAGATCCTTCAGGGAATCTCCCAGTCAAAACGCATAATGAAGGAATTCAGACCTGACGTGGTAATCGGCACAGGGGGGTTTGTCTGCGTTCCTGTAGTAATAGCAGGCCACAGCTTCGGCGCAGGATGTTATCTCCATGAACAGAACGCCTATGCGGGTACGGCCAACAAGCTTCTTGAAAGCCGCGTAAAGCGTATATTTCTGGGCTTCAGAGATGCGGCAAAGTATTTTAAGGATCAGAGCAAAACCATGTATGTGGGTAATCCTGTGAGGAAGGCATTTTATGACGCAGACAGGGCTATTGCCAGAAGAAGACTGGGAATACCGGAGGATGATTTTGTGGTGTTTCTCTTCGGAGGAAGCCAGGGCTCTGAGATCCTCAATGAGGTGGGGATAGAAATACTGAAAACTGTGAACAGCCATAAGGGTATGTCCTTCATTTTCGGAACAGGCAGAAGACACTGCGGATACGTGAAGGAAGAGGCGGCTGCAAGAGGAATTCAGATAGGCTCCAACGTAATGATAAAGGACTACATCGATAATATGCCTGACTATCTCGCAGCATCTGATCTTGTAATCAGCAGATCGGGCGCCTTGTCTGTGGCAGAGACTACAGTATGCGGAAAGGCGTCAATCATGGTACCCTTCGCCGAGGCGGCAGGAAATCATCAGTACTATAACGCAAAAGCTGTGGCGGATAACGGAGGCTGCTATCTGATAGAGGAAGCGGACCTGGATAAGGAAGACGTTATTAGAAAAGTTCTGAAGCTTTACAACGACAGAGAGCTTCTTTCCCGAATGAGCAGGGCGGCGCTGGAATGTGCCCCGGTTAATACCTGCGATACAATATACGCGGAGATAAAGAAGAATGAGCGATAACTGGGAATATCTAGAAGAATATCAGGACATCGAATTCAATCAGGTGGACCGTCAGAAAAAAAAGCGAAAGAAAAAGAACTACTTGCTTCGCCTGCTGTTTTTTATTGCTATAGTGGCGGCTATTGCTGTTTTTCTGAATTCAAGTCTTTTTGATGTGAAAAACATAGAGGTTGAGGGAAACCGTTACTATTCCGATTCACAGATAATCAACATGTCCGGAGCCGTACCGGGATGCAACCTTTTCTGGGGAGTGGGCTCGGGACAGATTAAGAGCAGGCTGAAGGAGGATCCCTACTTTACTGACGTAAAGATTAAGAGGAAGCTGCCTGATACAGTCATCATTCAGGTAAATGAGCGTGCACAGATAGGAGCGGTTACCTACGGAGACCGTTACATCGTCGTGGACTCAGACGGGACAATCCTTCGCAAAAGCAAGGTAGATCCGAAGATTACCATAATAACCGGTCTGACCATAAACAAGATGGAAATCGGTGAAACTATAGGTGTTGAAGAAAAAAACACGCTGAATGCAACGTTAAACATGCTTTCCGTGATGCAGGAGGGTGACATGTACTTCAAGAAAGTGGACGTGTCACGTGTCATCGTCAAAGCTTACATATATGATACCCTTGTGGTAAAGGGAACAACAAAGCAGATGATCAAAACCATCCAGTCCGGAGAGCTTCAGAAGGTAGTTAATTCATTCATAAAAAACAACATGAAAAGAGGTACTCTGAACCTGGGTGACAACGGCTATATGTCTTTTTCTCCAACGTTCTAATAGCCTTGCAATGACAGTTTTTTTATGATAAAATATATTAAATTATGGGATGCAAGGAGGCATTTGAAATATGTTGCAATTTGAAACGGGAGCAGACAAGCCGGCAGTAATAAAAGTTATCGGTGTCGGCGGCGGCGGATGCAATGCTGTAAACCGTATGATGGATGCCGGTTTGAAGGGTGTTCAGTTTATTGCGGTAAACACTGACAAACAGGCACTAAATAGATGTAAGGCCGAAACTAAGGTTCAGATAGGGGAAAAATTAACAAGAGGACTTGGAGCAGGCGGTAATCCTGAAGTTGGTCAGAGATCCGCAGAGGAAACACTGGAAGAGATTCAGGAGCTGTTAGAAGGTGCTGACATGGCCTTCATTACAGCAGGTATGGGAGGCGGAACCGGAACAGGTGCAGCTCCTATAATTGCCAAAGCCTCCAAAGATATGGGTATACTTACCGTTGGTGTTGTAACCAAGCCGTTTGCTTTCGAGGGAAGAAAGAGAAGGACTCAGGCTGAGCTTGGTCTTAATTTCCTGAAGAAATATGTAGACTCGCTGGTAGTGGTTCCAAACGATAAGCTTCTGGAAACGTGCGAGAGAAACACTACGATGATCGAAGCCTTCAACATGGCTGACGATGTGCTTCGTCAGGGTGTACAGGGTATTTCGGATCTGATTTCAGAGTTTGCTCTTATCAACGTGGACTTTGCCGATGTCAAGTCTGTAATGACTGACAGAGGAATTGCACATATGGGTACAGGTCGCGGAAGCGGTGAAAACAGAGCCAAGGATGCTGTTACATCCGCAATCGAGAGTCCGCTTCTTGAAACAACAATTGCCGGTGCAAGAGCAATCCTGCTGTATGTATCAGGCGGATACGATCTTGGTATGCTTGAAGTTAACGATATTGCAAGTATGGTTGAGGAAAAGGCAGATGAAAATGCAATCCTGATCTTCGGTGCGGCAGTAAGCGAGGAAATGAACGACGAGGTGGCTATTACGGTAATTGCTACAGGCTTCAGTGAAGGTCTTGATGAAGATCCTATGGGTGTTCTGAAGACAGCCGCTGCACCTAAGAAGACTGAGTCAGCAGAGGTTGTTACTGAGAACGGTCTTGTAGGAAGAAGCGTTACATTAAACGATATTTTTGAAGAAACCAAGGGAGAGAGAGCAGAGGACTCCAGATTCGGAGAGATACCTACATTTCTTTCCAAATAACTGAACGCAGCTTATCCAAAAGCCGGTACTATACGACCGGCTTTTTCGCGGTTTATCGAGGAGGACACAGGAAGAGGTTTTTTTATGAGGGAAATAGGTTCCAGAGACAACAGAATATACAAAGAGGCTCTGAAGCTTTCCCAGAAAAAATACCGGGACAGAGAGGGTCTGTACGTGGTTGAAGGCGAAAACCTGGTCAGAGAGGCACTTCGATACAGCTGTGTGGATAAGATTTTTGTCAGCAGTGACAGAGTAAATACATATATTGAGGCCGGAATACTTGAACCGGAACCGGCAGACAGTGTTTTTTCAGTTGAGGACAGGCTTTTCGAAAAGCTGGCTCAGACTGAAACGAGCCAGGGAATTCTGGCAGCGGTCAGAAAAAAGGAATACTCCGTTGAGGAACTGACTGAGAGAAATAAGGGAAACAACAACTTTGTTGTTTTAGACAGACTGCAGGATCCCGGAAACATAGGCACCATTGTCAGAACATCTGAAGGTGCAGGCTATTCGGGAGTAATAGTGCTGAAAGGAACTGCCGACGTCTTCTCGCCGAAGACTGTCAGAGCAGCGGCCGGTTCAGTCTTTAGGATCCCTATTATTCATGTCGAGGATAATAGGGAGCTTGGAAAGCTGTGTGACCGCCTGGGACTGAAGCTGGCGGTTACATGCTTTGATACCGACAAATATTATTTTGATGAGGACATATCCAGGGATACGGCACTCGTGATAGGTAACGAGGGCAACGGAGTTTCAGATGAACTCATGGATATGGCTGACGTCAGAATTAAGATTCCGATGATGGGTGAATTGGAATCGCTGAATGCCAGCGTGGCGGCAGGCATACTGATGTATGAGGTCCAGCGCAGAGGCAGATAGAAATTATAATAAATTATCAATGTGAGGTTAGTAAAATGCAAGAAAAACTAAATTCAGTGCTGCAGGAAGCAAGGGAACAGCTTAGCAAGGCTAAATCAGCAGCAGATACAGAGGAAATCAGAGTTAAGGTTCTGGGAAAGAAGGGACAGCTGACAGAAATCCTTCGTTCCATGGGTAAGCTGTCACCTGAGGAAAAGAAAGCTCTCGGTATGGCGGCAAACAAGGCCAAGGCAGAGTTTGAGGAGCTGCTTGGAAAGAAAGTGGCTGAACTGAAGGAAGCTGCAAGAGAGGCGAAGTTCAAGGCAGAAAAGATCGACGTTACAGAACCTGCAAAGGAGATTACATACGGAGTCAAGCATCCTGTAACTCAGGTTATCGATGAGGTTGTGGGAATCTTCCATTCAATGGGATATTCAGTTTATGAGGGACCGGACATCGATACTGTCTACAACACCTTCGACGCACTGAACTCCCCTGAGACACATCCTGCAAGAGACCTGACAGACACCTTCTACGTTACTAAGGATGTCTGCCTGAGACCTCATACTTCATCATGCGAAGTAAGAGCAGAAAAAGAATTATCACTGCCTTATAAGGTTTTGATGCCGGGAGCATGCTACAGATGCGACACTCCTGACGCGACACATTCCCACACCTTCCACCAGATCGAAATGATGGTAATCGGTGAGGATATCACAATGGCTGACCTTAAGGGCACACTTGACTATATGGCTAAAAGACTGTTCGGACCTGAAACAAGAACAAAGTTCAGACCTCATCACTTCCCGTTCACAGAACCAAGTGCGGAAATGGACGTATCCTGCTTCAAATGCGGAGGCAAGGGATGCCCTGTATGTAAGGGAAGCGGCTGGATTGAAATTCTGGGCTGCGGAATGACTCACCCTCATGTTCACCGTGCAGGCGGAATCGATACAGAAAAGTACACCGGTTTTGCTGTAGGTATGGGTGTAGAAAGAATTGCAATGCTTAAGTACGGAATCGACGATATCAGACTTCTTACAGAAAACGATATGAGATTCATCAATCAGTTCAAATAGGGAGGTTCAGTTATAAATGTTAGTATCATTAGAATGGTTAAAAGATTATACAGACGTTAACGTGTCTGCAAAGGAGTTCTGTGACAGTATGATCATGTCAGGCTCCAACCTGGAGACTTGTGAAGAACTGGGAACAGGAATTACAGGCGTTAAGGTCGGAAGAATAGATAAGATTGAGAAACACCCTGACGCAGACAAGCTGGTAGTATGCCAGATCAATCTGGGTGAAGAAGGAATGAGACAGATTGTAACAGGAGCAGCTAACGTATATGAGGGTGCATACGTTCCTGTAGCAACTGACAACAGTCACATTCCGGGTCCTCTTCATGGTCAGCCAAAGGTTGAAGGTGGAGTTACAATCACAGCAGGCAAGCTCAGAGGTGTGGAATCTGAAGGTATGCTATGCGGACCTCAGGAGCTGGGATACGAGGACAAGGTTGCTCCTATGATTTCCAAGGACGGAATCTGGCTGTTCCCCGGCAACTGGGACGACCATCTTGGCGAAGAAATCACTGAGGCATTAGGACTTCACGATTACAAGATTGACTTTGAAATCACACCGAACAGACCTGACTGTCTGTCCATGGTAGGTATGGCAAGAGAAGCGGCAGCTACATTTAACACTGAGCTTCGCTACCCTGATACTGAATGTGAAAAGACAGATGAAAACGCTGCAGACTACATAGATGTTGAAGTGAAATCAGATCTGTGCAAGAGATATACGGCAAGAGTTATCAAAGACGTTAAAATCGAACAGTCACCATGGTGGCTGCAGAAGAGACTGATGGCAGCAGGAATGAGACCGATAAACAACATGGTAGACATTACAAACTTTGTAATGCTTGAATACGGTCAGCCGCTGCATGCCTTCGATATCAGAAGTATTGCGGGCAATAAAATCATCGTTGACACTGCAAAGGCAGGAGAAAAGTTCACTACTCTTGACGGTGTTGAAAGAGAACTGTTCGAGGATACACTGATGATCAACGATGCAGAGAAGCCTATCGCCGTTGCAGGTATCATGGGCGGTCTGGATTCAGAAATCGTAGAGGACACAAATACAGTAGTGATTGAATCTGCTACATTCCTTGGATCAAACGTGAGAATGTCATCAAAGAAGCTGGGACTTAGAACAGAGGCTTCCGGAAGATATGAAAAGGGAATTGACCCTAACCTTTGCGAAGCTGCAGCAGACAGAGTATGCAAGCTGATTGAAATGCTGGGCTGCGGTAAGGTTCTGAACGGAAGTGTTGACGTTTACAAGTATCCTGAAGAAGCTCCAACTGTATGTGCAAGAGTAAGCAGAATCAACAAGGTTCTTGGAACTGATATTCCAAGAGAGCAGATGGTGGAATATTTCCACAGACTTGAGATGGAGGTTGTGGGAGAAGGAGACAACATGTTCATAACTCCTCCTACAGTAAGACAGGACCTTCTGGAAGAGGTTGACTACGTTGAAGAGGTTGCAAGACTTTACGGCTACAACAACCTTCCGAACACACTTCCGGATGTTGCAACAACAGGAGAAATGTCAAAGAGCTGGACTCTTAGAAATCTGACACGTGATACCCTGTGCGGAATGGGAGCAAACGAAATTCAGACCTTCTCATTCTCAAACAACAAGATTCTGGATGCAGTGGGAATCGATGAAGACTCATGGGAAAGAAATTTCGTGGAAATCATCAATCCTATGGGAGAAGATACATCAGCAATGAGAACCATCCTGATGCCAAGCATGCTTGAGGTTCTTGGAAGAAACTACTCAAGAGGAGTTGAAAAGGCAAGAGCTTACGAAATCGGAATTACCTTCATGAAGAATCTGATAGATCCTAACGCTCTTCCTGACGAATCAAGAAACCTTGTAATCGGTGCATACGGCAGAGAGGAAGATTTCTTCACACTTAAGGGAATGGTTGTAACGCTTCTTGAAAAGCTTGCAATCACAGATATCAGGTTCGTTGCAGAATCAGAATACAGAACCTACCACCCAGGCAGATGCGCAAGAATCGTTGGACACGACCAGCTTGGCATGGAGGTTGAACTTGGCATAATGGGTGAAATCCATCCTGATGTATGCGAAAACTTCGGAATCGGCGTAAGAGCATATGGTGCAGAGCTGTTCTTCGATCTGCTTGTTGAGATTTCTCATAAGGAGATTCAGTATCAGCAGCTTCCTAAGCATCCGTCATCATCAAGAGACATCGCAATGATTGTAGACGAAGATGTCCTTGTAGGTGACATGGAGGATGTTATCAAAGCTGCCTCAAACGAGCTTCTTAAGAATGTCAAGCTGTTCGACGTTTACAGAGGAGAACAGGTGGCAGAAGGCAAGAAGAGCGTTGCATTCAGCCTGACATACAGACATGATGACAGAACTCTTACAGATGAAGAGGTTGACAGTGCACACAAGACTATTGTGGAAGCACTTAAGGAGAAAATCGGAGCAGTTATTCGTGAATCATAATAGGAGAATATCATGGAAAACAAAGTAACCGTTAAGATTTACGGTCAGGAATATACCATAGCAGGAGACAAGCCGGAAGAGACAATTATCAAGATTGCAGAGTATGTTGACAACAAGATGCGCCTTATCAGCAGGGTTGCAGGTGAGGCAGGCCAGGGAAGTATCGGAATTCTATCTGCTATTAACATTGCTGAAGAGTATTTCGACGCGCTTGCTAAAACTGAGCAGCTTTCCATTGCCAAGGCAAAGCTGGAAAATGACTCCAAGTACTATCTGAAAATGTGGGAAGATGCCAAGCAGAACTATGCAAAGTATCAGGAAAGCATGAAGAACATGAAGTCTATGCAGAAGGAAGAAAGCTCCAGAATTGAAGAACTTCAGGCAAAATGCAACGAATACGAAAACGCATTCTTCGATTTGCAGATGGAAAACATCCGTCTGAAAAGTGAATTAGACAAACTGAAAGGATAAAACATACGAGGTATTTTAATGAACCAAAAGGCATTAGATGTTTTGGAATACAACAAAATAATTGAGCTTTTGGCGAGTGAAGCGGGCTCGGAAATGAGCAGACAGCTGGTTTCCGGGCTTCGCCCATATACTGATGTGCGTACTATCTCAGAGGAGCTAAGGTCAACTACAGAGGCGGTTGACCTTATTGTGCATAAAGGACCGCTGCCTACAGGCGGTATCTATGACATAGAGGGAGCAGTGAGCTTTGCCCGAAAGGGAGGAACCCTGAACATGAAGCAGCTCCTGCAGGTGCAGTATAACCTTTCTATTGCATCCCGCGTCATTTCCTTTATGAAGGGCAGCGATGTGCTGCCCATGCCGCTCATTAAGTCGATGACAGAGCTGATAGTGGCTGTGCCGAGGCTTGCCGAGGATATCGACAGATGCATTCTCTCGGAGGATGAAATGAGTGACAACGCATCTTCTGAACTTAGGAGCATCAGACGCAGTATTGCAAGACAGAACGACGCAATCAGGGCTAAGATAAACCATATTATCAACTCCTCGGAGAACAGAACCTATCTGCAGGACTCCATAGTTACTATGAGAGACGGCAGGTATGTAATTCCTGTAAAGCAGGAGCACAGGGGACGATTTCCGGGAATCGTTCATGACCAGTCCAAGGCGGGTTCAACTCTTTTCGTGGAGCCACAGGTTATCGTGAATCTGAACAACGAGCTGAGAGAGCTTGAAATTGCCGAAGAGGCAGAAATTGCAAGAATTCTGACAGAACTGTCCGAAAGAGTCGCCGAGCACTATCACGACATTGTGAACAACCAGAAGCTGCTTGTCCAGCTGGACTTCATTATGGCAAAGGGTAAGCTTTCCGGAAAAATGAGGGGAGAAGAGCCTGTTATTAACGACAGAGGTTATCTGGAAATAAGGCAGGGAAGACATCCTCTGATCGATCCGAAAAAGGTGGTTCCTATCAATGTGTCTGTGGGAGCCGATTACAGGACACTTGTTGTCACAGGTCCTAATACGGGAGGCAAGACGGTAACGCTGAAAACAATCGGGCTGCTTGCGCTTATGGCTCAGAGCGGACTGCACATTCCGGCCCTGGGAACCAGTCAGATTCCCGTATACACAGAAATCTTCGCTGACATAGGCGATGAGCAGAGCATAGAGCAGAGCCTGTCCACCTTCTCGTCACATATGAAGAACATCGTCGGCATAGTGGATGCGGCTGACAGCAGGTCGCTGATTCTGCTGGATGAGCTTGGAGCCGGAACAGATCCTACCGAGGGTGCGGCCCTTGCGATTTCCATTCTGGAAACTCTGTACAGAAGCGGAGCGACAACGGTTGCGACAACTCACTATAACGAGCTGAAAAAATATGCGCTTTCCACAGAAGGGGTGGAGAACGCATCCATGGAATTCGACGTGGAGACACTCAGTCCGACATACAGGCTGTCAATAGGCGTTCCCGGAAAGTCAAACGCTTTCGAGATATCAAGGAAGCTGGGGCTTTCCGACCGGCTCATCGATCGTGCATCAAAGCTCATAGAGCGAGGCGACATCGAGTTCGAGGATGTTCTGAGTGCAATAGAGGCGGACAAAAAGAAAGCTGAAGCCGAGCGTGATGAAGCGATACGCATCAACATCGCCATGAAGAAAAAAGCTGATGAAATAGATGAAAAGCTTGCTGACCTGGAAAAGCGCAAGGAGAAAATCATTGCCGATGCCAGGGAGGAAGCGAGAGAACTGCTGAGAGATGCAAGAGATACGGCTAACCAGGTTCAGAAAGAGCTTAAGGAGCTGTCTAAGCTGGAGAGTCTTGGTGAGCGTAACAAGCGCTTCGACAGAAGCAGGCGACGACTTAAGGAGTCTGAGGACAAATACGCCGAAAAGATTATCAGACAGGTCAACAGCAATCCTGTGAAGGCCAGCGAGGTGAAGGTAGGCAGCAGGGTCAAGGTTCTCTCTCTCAATCAGAACGGAGAGGTAATGTCTCTGCCTGACAAGGACGGAAATCTCATGGTAAAGATGGGCATGATGAAGGCAAATCTGAACCTGGATGATCTGGTTTTGATAGTGGACGGCACTGAGAAAAAGAAAAAGCCGAAGACAAGGTCATCCTACGGAAGCTTATACAAAAGCAAGGCACAGAACGTTTCCATAACCATCAACGTGCAGGGGAAAAACCTGGACGATGCGGTAATGGATGTTGATAAATATCTGGATGATGCCTATGTTGCGGGCCTGGAGGAGGTTACCGTTATTCACGGACGTGGAGAAGGTATTCTGAGCAAGGGACTGCGAAATATGATGAAGCGTCACAAGCATGTTGCATCATTTAGAAAAGGAAACTATAATGAGGGTGGCGACGGTGTCACAATTGTTAAACTGAAGGGGGAATAGAAATGTATCTTATAAGTGCATGCCTCCTGGGACAGGACACAAAGTACAACGGCGGCAATAACAGAAACGAAGCAGTTATTGAGTTTGCCGCAGAGCATTCCATCTTTCCGGTGTGTCCGGAAAGCAAGGGCGGACTTCCCGTGCCGAGACCTCCTGCAGAGCGAGTGGGAGACAGGGTGATAAACCGGGAAGGCGAAGACGTGACCGGAATGTTTCTTGCGGGTGCCCGAAGCTCGCTGGCCATTGCATTTGCTGAGGCTGAGCGACGAGGAGAGAGAATTGAAGGCGCCATACTCAAGGCAAACAGTCCCAGCTGCGGAAGCGGTCTTATATATGACGGAACCTTTACGGGAACCACAGCTGCCGGGGACGGATGTTTCACAGAATTGTTAAAAGAAGCCGGAATAAAGGTAATATCAGAAAAGGAGTTTGATTGTAATGATAAATTATAAAGAAGAGATAGCAAAGGTCCTTGCAGAGCAGGTTGAGGGTCTGGAATTAGCTGAAATTATGGATATGGTAGAGGTTCCTCAGGACAGCAAGATGGGAGACTATGCGTTCCCTTGCTTCAAGCTGGCAAAGGTTCTTCGCAAGGCACCTCCTCTAATCGCAAAGGGCATTGCAGCAGGTATCGCGGACTGCGAACTGTTTGAAAAGGTTGAACAGGTAAATGCATATGTGAATATGTTTATCTCAAAGGAGGGTTTTGTTAAGGATACACTGGAAGAGGTTCTTGCAAAGGGAGAAGACTTTGGAAAGACCGATCTTGGTGAAAACAAGCCTGTAATCGTGGAGTACTCTTCACCTAACATCGCTAAGCCTTTCCACATCGGACATATCAGAAGTACTGTAATCGGTAACTCACTGTACAAGATTTACGATGCACTGGGATATGATGTAATAAGAATCAACCACCTGGGCGACTACGGAACTCAGTTCGGAAAGATGATCTGTGCATACAGACACTGGGGAAACAAGGAAGACGTTATCAACGACCCTATCAAAACTCTTCTGGACTACTATACAAAGTTCCATATTGAAGCTGAAACTCATCCTGAACTGGAGGATGAAGCGAGAGAAATCTTTGCAAAGCTGGAAAAGGGTGAACCTGAAGAGGTTGAACTGTGGCAGTGGTTCAGAGATGAATCTCTGAAGGAATTCACTAAGGTTTACGACATGCTTGACATCACTTTCGACTCATACAACGGCGAAAGCTTCTACTCAGACAAGATGCCTAGATTCGTAAAGGAACTGGAGGATAAGGGACTTCTTGAAGAATCACAGGGAGCGAAGATCGTTAACCTTGAAGATGTTGGTCTTGGCGTTGCGCTTATTACAAAGTCAGACGGATCAACTCTTTACATCACAAGAGACATCGCAGCTGCAGTATACAGAAAGGAAACCTACAACTTCTACAAGAATATCTACGTTGTAGCTTCCCAGCAGAACCTGCACTTCCAGCAGTGGTTTGAGATCCTTAAGCGCATGGGATATGAATATGCCAAGGACTGTGTACACGTTCCGTTCGGTCTTGTAAGCCTTGCTGAAGGTACAATGTCAACAAGACACGGAAGAGTTGTGTTCCTGGAGGATGTTCTTAACAAGGCTGTTGAAAAGACAAGAGAAATCATTGCTGAGAAGAGCCAGGGAACAGAAGAAGTTGATGTTGATGAAGTATCCAAGGCAGTAGGTATCGGTGCCGTTGTATTCCAGGAGCTTTCCAACAACAGAATCAAGGACTACACATTTGACTGGAACAAGGTTCTTAACTTCGACGGAGAAACAGGACCTTACGTTCAGTACACTCACGCAAGATGTGCGTCAGTTCTTCGCAAAGCCGGCGAGGATGTAGTTGCGGCAGCATCCGGGGGAGTTGACTGCAGTTATCTGTGCAGCGAAAGCGCTTATGAGCTTGTTAAGCTAATTCACAAGTTCCCTGCAGTTGTTGTTGACGCAGGTGAAAAATATGAGCCTTCAATCGTGACAAGACACATCGTTGACATGGCTCAGGCTTTCAACAGATTCTACCACGACGAACACATTCTGGTTGATGATGTAAACGAAAAGACAGCAAAGGTCGCTCTTGTTCTTGCAGCTAAGAATGCAATCAGGAACGGACTTGCACTGCTTGGAATGAAAGCACCTGAAAGAATGTAATTTACCGGGGACTGTCCCTTGGCCGATGTCATTTCAGCTAAATGACATCGATCCTTTGGCGGTCCCTTAGTTTTAATAGCGCGGAAAACCGCGATTATTCCGGGAGGATTCGTATATGAGATATGAAGGAGATATTTACAGACCGCCAAGTGAGGCATACAGTCTGCTGATACAGGTGACAATCGGATGTTCACATAATAAATGCACCTTCTGCAGCATGTTTAAGGATAAGCGATTCAGAGTGCGTGACGTGAAAGAGGTCATAGAGAATCTGGAAATGGCACGCAAAACCTACAGAAGAGTTGACCGCATATTCCTGTGTGACGGTGACGCGCTCTGCCTGGCAAACAGCAAGCTGATGGTAATACTTGAAAAGATCAGAGAGCTGTTCCCTGAATGCCAGCGCGTCAGCGTTTACGGCTCTGCAAAGGACGTTCTGAGAAAGACGCATGAGGAGCTTGTTCAGCTTCGCGAAAACGGCATCGAAATGATATATCTGGGTGCTGAATCAGGCAGTGCCAGGGTGCTTGAGGCAGTTAACAAGGGAGTTACCCCGCAGCAGCTGATCGAGGCTGTTCATAAGATTGAGGACAGCGGCATCAAAGCTTCCGTAACCTTCATTTCCGGTCTCGCAGGAAAAGCCGGATGGGAGGATCACGCCATCGAAACAGGAAAGATGATCAGTGAAATGAACGCATCCTATGTGGGTCTTCTGACACTTATGCTTGACCCTCGTGCGCCTATTACAGGACAGATTGAACGCGGGGAGCTTGAGCTTCTTTCAGGAGAAGAGGTCGTTGCGGAGACATACCTGATGCTTAAGCATGCCAATCCGACCAAGCCTTGTGTATTCAGAAGCAACCATGCATCCAACTACGTTTCACTGAGAGGTGACCTGCCGCGCGACAAGGAAATGATGATGGCTAAGCTGAAAATGGCAATGGAGAACACCGGCATGCTGAAGGACGAAAGGTTTAGAGCACTGTAATATGAGAATTCTGCTGACTACACTTAATTCTAAGTATGTACACTCAAATCTGGCACTGAAATACCTGTATCACACTGCTCTGGAGGAGCTTGAGGACACCGCTGATCACACTGTGGTTCTTCAGGAGTTCACCATCAACAATCCTATGGAATACGTTTACGGAGAGCTTGTGAGAGGGGATTACGACCTGGTATGCTTCTCGGTGTACATCTGGAATGTCGAGAAGATTAAGGCTCTTGCATCAAAACTGAAAGAGGCCTGCCCGGCCGTAAAGATTCTCATGGGCGGACCTGAGGTAAGCTACGATACGGAAATCTTTCTGGCAGAGGAGCCTTATGTGGACTATGTAATCTGCGGCGAAGGGGAAGGCTTGTTCAGAACCCTGTGCCGCGATATCGCTGAGGGAAAGGCACTGCCGGAGACGCAGTCTGTTATAAGGAAGGCTGGCGATGGGGGTTTTGATGACTGGGAGAACATCCCTTTCCCTTATGAGAAGCTGCCGGTGGAGGAGGATAAGGTCATATACTACGAAACCTCCCGGGGCTGCCCCTACAGGTGCGCATACTGTCTGTCATCCATAGATAAGGGTATACGCTCGATGCCTCCGGACAGAGTGAAGAGAGAGCTTTCCTTCTTTATTGAACGGAATGTGAAGCAGGTCAAGCTCATCGACAGGACCTTCAACTATGACAGAGAGCGAACATTTGAAATCTGGAAGTTTCTTATTGAGAATGATAACGGCAGGACTAATTTCCACTTTGAAATCTGCGGTGAGCTTCTTGATGAGGGGTTGCTGGAACTGCTGAAAACAGCGCGTCCGGGGCTGTTTCAGTTTGAGGTTGGAATCCAGAGCACATGTCCTGAGGCGCTGACTGCGGTGAACAGAAGACCGGAGACAGATAAGCTTTTTGCCAATATTCGCAGGGTAATAGAGCCGGAGAATATTCATATGCACGTTGACCTCATTGCGGGGCTGCCGTATGAGGATTTTCGGCGCTTTGGAAGGTCTTTTAACGATGTGTATTCTCTGGGTGCAGATAATCTGCAGCTGGGATTTCTCAAACTGCTCAAGGGCACGGGAATCAGAAACCAGGCAGCAGAGGGAATGTACCGATACGAGAGGCAGGCACCTTATGAGATTATTTCTAACCGATGGATTTCAGCCGGTGAGCTTGTCAGACTGAAAATGATTGAAAACGTACTCGATTTATATGATAATAAGGGAGGATTCAGCCTCAGCCTTCGCAATATGATGGCTTTGACGGGGCTGGATGCCTTTGAATTTTATATGGAATTCAGCGAGTTTTTTTACGAGGAGGGATATCAGCACAGGTCGCACAAAAAAGAGGATCTGTACCGTATCCTCAACAAATTTGCTGAGTCGAAGAAAATATGCATCAGAGAATGGCTGGAGAAGGACCTGGAGGCCACAATGAACTTTGATGCTGTAAAGAAATTTTATAGAAAAGGGTGGGAAATATAACCATGGAACAAGTGTTACAGGATAGAATAGGTGAATACCTGCTGCCTTATGTTGAGGACTTTATTTTTGACGAGCTGTCAGACAGCTACCTGGAAAAGGCGGGCATTGCGGACATCTTAAGCGGCGTGCCCGTGCCAATCAGAAAAAGCGAGCTGAGCGGCGGACTGTCTACACTGACGATTGCAAAGAATATGGCATTTATCATTGGTTGTGACATCAACTTTAAACACAGAGACAACTATGTGGCCTATATTCTGAGAACCTTTACTGCGGAATTTGTAAAGCCTCTTCTCAATGAGGGTATAGAGGCCGCAGCAAAGGAAGATTACAACTACGCTCTGATATGCTTCAGAGGAGCGCTTCTTATCGATCCTGAATCCGTAGACGCTCTGTACTGCTACGGAAGAGCATGCAAGGACGCTTATGAAACAGGAGAGGGTGAGGAGTACATAGGGCGCTTCAAGGCGGAATCACTGGAGGCATTCGAAAAGGTGACTCTGAAAAAGCCTGAGTTTGATCTGGGATATTACTTCCTCGGATATGCGTATCTGAATCTTGGGCTTTATGTTAAGGCTCAGCTGACATGGAAATCTTTCATGGAGCTGTCTGAAAATGATGAACAGAAGGCGGAAATTCAGGAGTGGCTTGACAAGCTTGTGGAGCCTGTGAAAATCGAGCAGGGATACAACCACATTCTGAGCGGACGCTACAACGAAGGCATAGACATCCTTTCCGGATATATGGAGGATGAAAGGTTTAACACCTGGTGGCCTCTGTGGTATTATCTCGGCGTGGCGCACAAGACTTTAGGAGATTCAGAAACCGCTGAGAAGGACTTCCTTCAGGTTCTGAAGCTTTCTCCGAGCAATATAGAGACTATGAAGGAGCTTGTGGAGCTTTACGAGGCTGGCGGGGATGCGCAGCGCGCTGAAAAATACAAGGGAAAGATTGAAATCGTAAAGTCCAACATGGAGAAGGACAGGGCTGAGAAGCAGTCACATCTGAGCTAGGCGCGTGCGCCTGGCTTTTTCTTTTTTTCGGGCCGGATCCTATTTTCTCCCTTCGGGGCAGATTCTATCCTTCTCCCTTCGGGCCAGAGCCTATCCTTCTCCCTTCGGGCCAGAGCCTATCCTTCTCCCTTCGGGCCAGGGCCTATCATATGCAGGATATTTTTCGTTTTTATTTAAAAAAAGTACCACAAGCTCAAGAACTGTGTGGTATATAAGGCACCCTGTTTCGCATTACCGGCCGGGGCAGTTAAAATATGAAATATAATGTACATTATAAAGTACAATGATTGTAATATTTTGTATATAATGTCTGATTATGGTTTGCAGATGAACTCTTACCTCTTACACAGACAGTCAGATTCCTATCCATTTTCGTCTACTGCCGCTATGTATAGTGCATCTGTGGTACTTTACAGTTCAAAAAAGACGTTTTATGCCACAAATGATAGAATGAGATTCTTTTGCAAAAAAAAAATTGGCTCCGAGGGTGGGGCTCGAACCCACAGCCTACCGGTTAACAGCCGGTTGCTCCACCGTTGAGCTACCTCGGAACACTCTGTCGTAACGTGACGACTATTGAATTATACAATAATAGTATCGCATTGTCAACCAGAATTATACATATAAGAATATTTTTGTACATAATTGCAAATAGTATGATTTATGCAATTGATAATAACTGGAAACTATGCAAAAATGTGATATAATTTTATCGACTATTTTTCGAAAATATCATGAGGAGGCGATGAGGAACGATGAAAAAGAGATTATTGAGATTTACAGTCATGATGGCGGCTTTCATGCTGTGTTTCGGTCAGGCGGTATGGGCTGCAGACGATGATGCTAATGCAGCAGATGGTGCGGGAAACAGTTTTGCCGCGGGAAATGAAGTGTCTGTTGAGGAAGATGTTGAAAATGAACTGTTCGCAGCCGGAGAAACTGTGAAGGCGGGAAATATTACTGTTGGCAACAATGTTTTTGCAGCCGGCAGAGATGTGAGCCTGAACGGAGCACGTGTTGAAGGTACAGTTTTTGCAGCAGGATATACAGTGAATATAGACGCAAAGGCAGGAGGCAATATCTGGGCTGCAGGAAGTGATGTTGTACTTGGAAAAGACAGTTCCGCGAAGGCTGCAGGAGCTGCGGGCAGAAGCATCAGAGCTGATGGTGAGTATAAAGTGGCTTATTTTGCCGCAGAAAAGGTATATATAGACGGTAAAGTAAGTAAAAGTCTGAATATCGAAGCCGAAGAGGTCGAATTCGGACCAAATGCTGAGGTTACCGGTGTCATCAAGGTTGAGGCGAAGAATGAACCTCTGATTGCAGATGGAGCAAAGGTGTCAGAAATAGACTACTCTGTCAGTGATGCTTCTGATGATATTCTTGCTGATGAAGATACAGAGAGTCCGGTATCAAAGGCAATAGATGTAGTTCTATCTGTCATAGGTGTTATTCTGGCAGCATTTATTATTTCTGTATTTGCAGGAAGCAGTCTGGAAGGATCAAAGAGAATGGTGCTTGAAAGACCTGTTGTAATGCTTGTGTCAGGACTGCTTGCCAATATTGTTGCGGTTATTGCGGTGATTGCATTGTGCTTTACAGGTTTTGGAGTGAGAACTGCTGTTCTGGGAGCTGCTGTTTTTGCGGCTGTAATCGCAGGAGGTACTGCATTTGCATCAGCTTCAATGGGAAGACTGATATTTGACAGAATTAAACCTGGATTCAGCCCTGTTCTGGCATCAGTAATCGGAGCGGCTGCTGCAGGGCTGATCTGCGCTGTTCCGTATATTGGATTCCTTATTTCCCTTGCCTGTGAAATATATACTCTGGGTTATTTCGTTCAGCTGGGATATGCTGAGGCAAAGAAGCTTGGAGGAAGCAAGGCTGTGTCCAAAGAACTGGATATTCTTGAATAGAACATCTTTTGAACAGAATATTTTGGGGAAAATCCGTAAGCCAAAGCTTTCGGATTTCCCTCTATAGAATAATGTGTCAATGAACAAGTGAAAAAACATCCTGAAACTTTAAAAAAGTTATTGACAAAGTTAACCCATATGGATATAATAATATTGTTGTCGCACGGAGCGAGTGCGTTACATATTCCGAGGTAGCTCAACGGTGGAGCAACCGGCTGTTAACCGGTAGGCTGTGGGTTCGAGCCCCACCCTCGGAGCCAATATTTTATCAGTGTGCCGGAGTGGCGGAATTGGCAGACGCACAGGACTTAAAATCCTGCGATCCTTACCGATCGTACCGGTTCGACCCCGGTTTCCGGCACCAACATAAAATTTAATATCGCGGGGTAGAGCAGTTGGTAGCTCGTCGGGCTCATAACCCGGAGGCCGCAGGTTCAAGTCCTGCCTCCGCAACCAAGATTATTCAGAATCCATAGTTTCTATGGATTCTTTAATTTTTTAACAAAGTCTCTAATTTTTGATATAGTCTCCCAGGTCATCATAATCCGGGAGGCTTTTCCTTTGCTTTGGGATAATCCTCAAGATTTGGCTTTAAAAAGAAGAAAACTGGTCTGACAGGCG
>JBJESZ010000085.1:0-32051 GCA_051883055.1 Emergencia sp. | reverse complement strand
GATACTTGGCGGGAAGCTGCCTGGGAAAGTAGGACGTTGCCGGTTTTTTTATTGCCTAAAATACCGCCGCTGTCGTTCCATTTCGGAAAGTATGGTGTCTCTTTTGTGGAGGAAGCTGATTCTGCTTCCTCTATTTTGATTTTAGAACTCATTATCACGGGTGACATTGGAGTGCGAGTGAACCGAACTCCATCGAGTCTGGATAAGAGGAAGTATCTCTGCTTTGTGGTGTATAACGAGTTGAATTTATACATGTGCCTGATTAGCTAAAAAAATATCAAATTCAGCCGCGATTTGCCTGAATTGGCATTGTTTAGCATCAAAACGGCCGCGCAATTGAATCTAAAAATATCTGTAATATGCATTAACAGTACAGTATGACCTGACTATATGGAAGATACTGTATTTTATGTAATATGATATGTAATATGATACAAGTTTTTTCTACAGCAAATATATCGTCATTTCACGAAATTGAAATTTTCCGAATATAGATTTAAAGAAGAGAATACTTATGCTTTTTCCCATATACAAATACTGTTGCTAAACTGCAACACGCCTGTTTACCATAGCAAATGGCTGAAATCAGGCAAAATGCTCACTTTTTAGCTTCAAAATTCGTTAAATCGGGCGTGCCAGCCGGAGCTACTTAGTCAAGCAATATAAACTAGCAATATAAACCTATCCCTAGACCCACGTTCACAACAGTATGAGCAGTCATTCGGGTTTGCGAATTCGCAAACCCGAATGACTGCTCTTTTATGGCTGACACAACTCAGATTGCCTGTAATACAACTCTGCAGGCAAAAAAAGCACATCAGCAGTTGCTATTATTTACTGTTTATATTGAATTGAATCTATGCTATAATTACTTTGTATATTTGTGCGAAATAGCAGGTAGAGGAGATTAGAACATGTTTTGGGTTAAAATACTATTTGGAGCCTTGCTGTGCTGCCCGCTGGCATATATTATCGGTGCCATTTTCACCAGTCTTGTGGACGAGGCCACCAAGTAATACCGTCAGGCAACGCTACAGGGTAACTCTTGGTGCAAAGGGTAACCAGGGTCAACCGAGGTCGCCAGGTAATAAGAACAGGATGTAAGGGCTAACTTGAGGTCAGCCGATACCGTCAGGCAACGCTGCAGGGTAACCAGCTTTTGGTGCAAAGAGTAACCGGGCCAACCGAGGCCGCCAGGTAATACTGCCAGGCTGAACTTCGGCAATAGCATCAGCCAGTGCACCGGGCAAAACTATCGGCAATACCATCAGCCAGTGCACCGGGCAAAACTTCGGCAATACCACCAAGTAATACCGCCAGACAATGCTGCGGGGTAATCATACCAGGTAATGGTAATCTGGCAGAATATTGTAAAGGCTGAATTAATCAGGCACTAAAGGCAGGGCAACCGGCGACTGACAAGGCAACTGACAATTAGGAGACGTAATATGAACACGGGATTGTTTATAACATTAGAGGGACCGGACGGATCAGGAAAATCAACGCAAATCAGCTACCTTAGAGAGTACTTTGAGGAAAAGGGAATTGACTGCATCTTTACCAGAGAGCCGGGAGGAACTCATATCGGAGAGGAGCTTAGAAGGATTATCCTGGATAAGGAGAATCGCGAAATGTGTGATATGGCTGAAGCTCTTCTTTATGCTGCAAGCAGAGCTCAGCACGTTGAGGAGCTGATTAAACCGGCTTTGATGTCAGGCAAGGTTGTTGTGTGCGACAGATTTATTGATTCAAGCATAGCATATCAGGGCTATGGCAGACAGCTGGGAGATTCGGTACGTGTGATAAATGAGTATGCAGTAGGCGAATGCATGCCTGATATCACTTTTCTTATGAAGCTGCCGCCTGCAGTTGGAAAGTCACGAATAAACACTGAAGAGCAGGACCGCCTTGAACAGGAAAAGCTTGATTTTCACAACAAGGTGTATGGAGGCTATCTGGAAATTGCAAAGCATTATTCAGAGCGCTTTATATGTGTGGATGCTTCAAGAGATAAGGAAGCAGTCAGAAGGGATTTGATTGAGGCTGTTGAGAAGGCCTTACAGGATAGAGGAATAATATGTCGTTAAATGATTACAGAGAGTTTGGAAATCTTGTAGAGCGAATAAGCAGGGCGATACAGGCAGGCAACGTTTCCCATGCATATATACTGGAGGGAGACAGCTGCATCGACAAAGAGGGTTTTGCTGTGAATATGGCCAAGGCCATACTGTGCAGGGAGCAGCCCGGGACAGGATGCGACCGCTGTGTAACCTGCAGAAAGCTGGAGCATGACAACTATGAAGACCTTTACTTAGTGCGCGCAGATGACCGCTCTCTAAAGAATGCGGCAATAACGGAGCTTCAGGAGAATCTGAAGAAAAAACCTTCAGGAGAGAGAAACATTGCAGTGATTTGTGATGCGGATCTGATGACAGACAGGGCTCAGAACAGACTTCTTAAGACTCTGGAGGAGCCGGCACCGGGAACTGTGATATTCCTGCTTTCAGAAAACACAGAGAACCTGATTCAGACGATACAGTCCAGATGTATTATATACAGACTGGGAAACTACTCTGTCAGTAAGAACGCTCCTGAAATGGAGGTGCCCAGAACTATTTTTAATATGATTCTGGATGGGAAATACTTCTTTGAAATAAGAGATTACATGTCAAAAAAAGTGAAGGACAGAAAGGATGCCTTTGCTTTGCTGGACGGGCTGGAACGCCTGTACAGAGAGTTCCTCGTTATGGATGGACCATGTCCGGTCCGCGAGGAAAAGATTATTGAAGGTGTCAACTACGTTGAGGAGGCTCGCAGAGACCTTCAGGCCAACGTTAATTATAAATACGCTTTGAGAAATTTAATTCTGAAAATTGGAGGATAAAATATATGGTTAGAGTTGCAGGAGTGAGGTTTAAGAGTGCCGGAAAGGTATACTACTTTGATCCTGATGAATTTGATGTGGAGGTTAATGACCACGTTATCGTTGAAACAGCCAGAGGTCTGGAGTTTGGAACTATAACCCTTGGAATCACAGAGGTTAAAGAAGAAACGGTTATCCAGCCGCTGAAGAAAATAGTAAGATTTGCGACTGATGAGGATAAGAAGAGACATCAGGAGAACGAGGAAAAGAGAAGCCGTGCGCTCCAGCTGTGTCAGGAAAAAATCGACAAGCATAAGCTGGAGATGAAGCTTATTGATGTGGAATACACATTTGACAGCAGAAAAATCATTTTCTATTTTACTGCAGACGGAAGAGTTGACTTCAGAGAACTTGTAAAGGATCTGGCAAGTGTCTTCAAAATGAGAATTGAACTGAGACAGATTGGTGTCAGAGACGAGGCAAAGATGCTGAGCGGAATAGGTCCATGCGGTAAAAAGCTTTGCTGCAGTTCATGGCTTTCCGACTTCCAGCCGGTATCCATCAAAATGGCTAAGGTTCAGAACCTGTCCCTCAATCCTACGAAGATCTCCGGAATCTGCGGAAGACTTATGTGCTGCCTGAAGTACGAAAACGATGTCTACCTTGAACTGCGCAAGGGCATGCCTGATCCGGGTGAAAAGGTCAGAACTGTTGACGGCGTCGGAAAGGTTGTGGATACAAACATTCTGGAGAGCAAGGTAAGGGTAAGGCTTTACACAGGTGAAAAGGACGACGACGGCGAAGAGAAGCTGAGTGCAGATATTCTTACTTACAGGAAGGACGATATCAAGAGGATTGGAAAACGCAAGCACAACGACAAGTCCAATGACATCTTCGAGGGTGTGGATGAAAAATATATCGATGAAATCAAGAGTCTGATTGAGGATTAATTATGGAACTGCGTTTAGACGATACGGGGTTCGGGGGAATAGAGATTTTTCAGAACCCGCAGGAGTTCTGCTACGGTGTGGACGCCGTGCTCCTGGCGGATTTTGCATCAAAACCCCCAAGTGCGGCAAAGGAAAAAAGCCGGATAATCGACCTTGGAACCGGTACGGGAATTGTTCCCCTGATTCTGTCACACAAGACAAGAGCCGGAAAGATAATAGGTGTGGAGATACAGAAGGACTCATGGAGTCTTGCTGAAAGAAACAGAGCCCATAACGGTCTTGGGGACAGGCTGGAGTTTATAAACTGTGATATCAAAGAACTGAAGGATGAATCGCTCCGGGGAAGTTTTGATATAGTGACCTCAAACCCGCCCTACACCGCCGGAAGCTGCGGCATCGAGAACACGAATAAGGCGAAGCTGATAGCCAGACATGAGACAAGCGCGAATCTGGATGATTTTATCGCCAGGGCGGCGTGGCTGCTTAAGGACCGGGGAGATTTCTACATGGTTCACAGACCGGGCCGGCTGATCGACATCTGTGAAAGCTGCAGGAAACACAGGCTGGAGCCGAAGGAACTGCGTTTTGTCAGCGGAAAGCCGATGGAGAAACCCAACATTCTTCTGGTTCACTGCGTCAGAAACGGCAACAGACAGCTGAAAATTCTCGATCCGCTTGCAGTCAGAAATGAAGACGGCAGCTATACGGATGAAATCTGTAGAATCTATGAGAAAACTGTTGAGCAAACAGAATAAGAAAACCATTGATATATAATGGAAGAAATTGTATAATGAATGAGAAAAAATGTAGAATAGAGAGTTTTGAGTGAAGATAAGGGGGTTTTTTTCATGGTTACTATAGATGTGCGCACGACGCTGATATGGTTACTGCTCGCTGCGCTGGTAGTTTTAGTAATATTCCTGATAGTAGCTGTTAAGAATTTAGTAACAACAATTAAGAAAACCAATAAGATATTAGAGGACGCTTCTGTTATATCGGACGTTGCGGCGAAAAAAGCTGTGGAAATCGATGCTATTGTAGGAGATGTCCAGGGTGCAGTTTCAGACATAGCGAAGGCTGTGCAGGGAACAAGCACAATAGGTGCAGTGGCAAATGTTGTGAAGGCCGCAGGCTCCATCGCTTCAACTGTTAAGCAGAACAAGGAAGAAAATAAAACTGATGATAAGGACGCAGCTCCGAAAAAGAAAAATAGGAAGAAAAAGAGATAATCGAAAGGAGAGATTATTGTGAAAGCAACAGGCATTGTAAGACCGGTTGACGCTCTGGGAAGAGTGGTTATTCCGGTAGAATTGAGAAGAAATCTAGGAATTAAGACAGAGGACTCCCTTGAAGTTTTTGTTGACGGGGAATATATTATGCTGAAAAAATATGAGCCCGCATGTATCTTTTGTGGCGAAGTTACAGATGTTAAGGATATCCGTGGAAAGATCATCTGCTCCAAGTGTATCGAAGAGCTGAAAAACCTGTAAATTAGAATCATAAAAGATTATGGAGGCTTAAAGTGGCTAAATTTTTAGTGCAGAAAAGTGGCCCATTGAATGGTGAGGTCACTATTAGTGGTGCAAAAAATGCAGTACTACCACTCATGGCAGCCGCAATTTTAGCTGAAGAGGAATGTGTAATCAGAGACGTTCCGGATCTTCGCGATGTTGCTGTTATGAAAGATATTTTACGCTCCCTGGGATCCGAAATAGATGAGATGGAGGAATCGGTACTTAAAATCAACACACCGGTGGTAAAGTCAAATGAGGCGGATTACGAGCTGGTGAGCAGGATGAGAGCATCCTTCCTTATCATGGGACCGCTGCTTGCGAGAACAGGCAGTGCGAAGGTTTATTCACCGGGCGGATGCAGCATAGGAAAGAGACCGATTGACCTGCACCTTAAAGGCTTCAGGGCTTTAGGCGCGTCAGTGGTAATTGAGGATAACTATATCGAGGCCAGGGCCGGGGAAGACGGACTTATCGGAGCAGACGTCTACCTGGACTTCCCGAGCGTCGGAGCTACGGAAAACATAATGACTGCTGCTGTTCTGGCAAAGGGAACAACCTATATTGAAAATGCGGCTAAGGAGCCGGAAATTGTTGACCTTGCAAACTTCCTGAATAAGATGGGTGCAAGAATCAAGGGCGCCGGAACCGACATTATCAAAATAGAGGGTGTGGAGCAGCTGAGAGGTGCGTCACACACGGTTGTACCGGACAGAATCGAGGCGGGCACTTATATGCTTGCAGCGGCAATCACACGCGGACAGATTCTTATCAAAAACATCGTGCCGGATCACGTGAAGCCTATTACCGCAAAGCTTAGAGAATGCGGCGTCAGAGTAGAGATGACTGATGAAGGCATGTACGTTATCGCAAATGAAAATCCTCATATGGTGGCAACTGATATCAAAACCCTTCCTTATCCGGGATTCCCGACAGATATCCAGTCACCTTTTATGGCATTCCTTACAACTGCTGAGGGCGAGAGTACAGTAATTGAAACTGTTTTTGAAAACCGCTTTATGCACGTTGCCGAGCTGAACCGTATGGGCGCAAATATCAAAACTGACGGGACCAACAAGGCCGTTATCAAAGGCGGCAGAACCCTTGAAGGCGCTCAGGTTATTGCGACCGATCTGAGAGCGGGTGCAGCCATGGTTCTGGCAGGCCTTGTGGCTGAAGGAACGACAGAAATAGCCGAAATCTATCATATAGAAAGAGGCTACGAGAAGTTCATTGAAAAATTCAAGGCTCTCGGGGCTACAATCCTTAAAATTGACGGTTAATCGCTTATTTACGATATTAATGCAGAAAATTAAAAGACAATGTAAAAGCCGGTCAGAGGCCCGCTGGTTGTGCGGATGCCTGCAGCCGGCTTTTTGCGTGTCTAGCCCTTCACCTTAGTTCCCCTGTAGTAATGAGAGAGGATTTTTTCATAGGATTTTCCCTTTTCGGCGAGTCCGTTTGCCCCGTACTGACTCATGCCCACGCCGTGACCGCATCCGTTTGAGGTTATGATGATTTTACCTTTATCAAAACCCACTGTGAAGCGGGCACTGGACAGGGAGAGCGCTTTCCTTATATCCGTGCCGGAAAGAGTCTGACTTCCGACCTTTATAACGGCCACCCTGCCTCCCCTGGTGTGAGAACGGATTTTGATGTTTTTCTTCGTGATCCTTCCAAAGTCCAGCTCGGGAAAGGCTTTTTTTATTGCAGTGCTGAAATCCGAAATCTTCATGGTTGTCTTTTCGTTTCTGTGAGTGGCATCCGGCTCATAATCACTGGATACGCTGGTAAGATAAGGGTATGCTGTCTGAAAAACATCCTCAGAATTTTCCGTGGGTCCACCGCTCGATGAGAAGTACAGAGCGCTGGACGCAAGTTCATCGTCGTATGTGAGAACCTGGCCGCGGGTGGCTTTTACAGCATTACGCACCTTTCCGGAAATGTCGTAGTCCCTGTAGGCCTGACAGTGAACTGAGTCGCACAGCTTTCTGCCGGCCAGGACACGCCCGAGGGCATAGGTTCTGCTGGCAACGGCCTGAGCCTTCAAAGCCTCCTCATGGAAACTCTTCGGCATTTCTGCGGCAACAACACCTGCCACATATTCCTCGAAATTCACTGTCTCATAGGTCTCTGTGGCGGTTCGGTAGATAGTGACCGTTTCAGGTATTTCGATGGAGTGGTCCTGAAGTCCGGGGTGCTGGATGCCGGGGAAGAGCAGGGTGGCTGCAAAAGGAAACAGCACAATCAGAAAAACCACTGCGAATAAATAATATGCAAGTATTCTTTTGTCCGGCTTATATTTTCTGTTCATATTACATTTTATGCGAATATGGACAAATTAGACGTGTAAGTATATAATTGAAGAAGAGCTATAACTGGAATAATTATGAAAGGAAATTCATAATGGCTGACATTAAATTGCTGGAACTGCTATCAAAGGACTACCCTAACATCAGGGCTGCAACGGCAGAAATCGTAAATCTCAATGCTATACTGGCTTTGCCTAAGGGCACAGAGTATTTCTTAAGTGACCTTCACGGTGAGCACGAGGCTTTCATTCACATGCTGAAGAGTGCTTCGGGTACCATCAAGCACAAGATTGACGAGCACTACGGCAGGGTTCTTAATGAAGAGGACCGGGAGGCTCTGGCGGCTTTGATATATGATCCGCAGGCAGAACTGAAGAGACGAAAGAACAGTAACATTAATTTTGACAAATGGTGCACGACGGCAATCTACCGTCTTGTGACCATCTGCAGATCGGTGTCGACAAAATATACGAGGGCTAAGGTGAGACACAGACTGCCAAAGTATTTTGACTATGCAATGGACGAACTGCTTCACGCTGATGATGATGAAAACAGAGCTCAGTACTACGAGGCCATCATCAATTCCATCGTTGAGTGCGGAATGGCTGAGGAGTTTATCATCGAGCTGGCGGAGGCCACAAGCTCTCTGGCAGTGGACCAGTTACATATTATCGGGGATATTTTCGACAGAGGAGCACATCCTGATACGATTATGGATTTCCTCTGCGACTATCATGATGTTGACTTCCAGTGGGGAAATCACGACGTGCTGTGGATGGGTGCCGCTATCGGAAACTGGGCATGCCTGACTAATATTATAAGAATAAACGTGCGCTATAATAACGTTGACATGCTTGAGGTAGGCTACGGAATCAGTCTGCGTGTGCTTGCAACCTTTGCTCAGACCGTTTATGGGGATGACCCTTGCAAAAGATTCATGCCGCAGATTATTGAGAACAACCAGTACGTTCCTATCAACGAGGAACTGTCTGCAAAGATGCACAAGGCAATTGCAATCATGCAGTTTAAGGTTGAAGGCCAGCGTATCAAAGCCCATCCGGAATACAATATGGATGACAGACTTCTTCTGGATAAGATTGACTGGGAGAAGGGAACGGTTATGGTTGAAGGCGTCGAGTATGAGCTGGCAGACACCAACTTCCCGACTGTTGACCCTAATGACCCGTATAAGCTGACTCCTGAAGAGGAAGCTGTACTGAATGCGCTGGAGGCATCAGCTGTAAATTCTGAAAAGCTTCAGAAGCACATCAGATATCTTTACAGTCATGGTGCAATGTATAAGAAGATTAACGGTAACCTTCTGTATCACGGATGCATTCCGATGAATGAAGACGGTTCCTTTACTGAGGTTGAGGTTAACGGACAGAAGCTTAGCGGAAAGGCTCTTATGGACTATCTGGATGATGAAGCGAGAAAGGCTTACTTCTCGCCTAAGGAGGCTACAGAGACCGGAAGACGCGGAGACATCATGTGGTACATGTGGCTTGGAAGAAGGTCACCTATGTTCGGCAAAGACAAGATGACAACCTTTGAAAGACTGTTTATTGCCGATAAGAAGACACATAAGGAAAAATCCAATCCTTATTATGAACTGATTAAGAGAAGAGAACCTTGTGAGGACATTCTTCGTGAGTTCGGTCTTGATCCGACCCGCTCCAAGATTCTGAACGGACACGTGCCTGTAAAGCTTAAGGACGGTGAGAGTCCGATCAAGGGCGGCGGCCTGCTGTATGTAATTGACGGCGGTCTGTCAAAGGCTTATCAGAAGCAGACAGGAATTGCGGGATATACCTTCATCTTCAACTCGAGATTTATGGCTATAGCTGAGCATCAGCCTTACAGTCCGATGGCTGAGGATGGAACTCAGGTGTTTACTTCACCTGTTATGAAGACTGTTCAGGTGCTTCCTCAGAGAATGAAGGTCATCGATACCGACCAGGGTGTAGAGCTGGTTGAACAGGTTGAGCAGCTTGAGCAGCTCATCGATGCATACAGAAGAGGTATTCTGAAGCAGAGGAATTAGCCCCAGAGAGAAGAGCTGAACTGAGATGTTTGAGGTGGAAGATGAAACTTTTAGAAAATACCGGCATCAAAGAATGCGTATTGGAAGAGATACGGAATCTTGCACGGCAGCATGAGATTGAGAAAGTGATTCTGTTTGGCTCAAGAGCCAGAGGCGACTATTATAAAACCAGTGATATTGATATCGCTTCCTCTGGAGGAGATTTTATCAGATTTTCATTAGACGTAGAAGAGGAGACTTCTACATTGCTGCAGTATGACATAGTAAATCTGGATGGTGCAGTTTCAGAGGAGCTTCGCAATGCCATCAACAGGGAGGGCAGAATTCTATATGAAAAAGTATGAGAATTTTTGTAAGGCACTACAGAATTTAAAAGATATTTATGACTATCAGCCGCCGTATGACAATGTTGTGACGGCCGGCTTGACGGGACTTTATGAAATCTGCTTTGAATTAGCGTGGAAAGCAATGAAAGAGTTTCTTACGGATCAGGGCTTCGAAGAGTGCCGCAGCGATTCGCCCAAACAGATCATCAAGGTTGCATACAAGGCTGGTATAATTCAAGATGAAGAAGCCTGGCTCAGTGCACTGTCGTCAAGGAACAATGTGTCCCATGCATACAATGAAGACATTGCACTTGACATCATTGATAAGACCAAATCGATTTATTACAGAATGTTTCTGGAGCTGCAGAAAGAAATGGAAAACCGGATATAAGATAAACTGCTTCGGCAAGGGAGATAATCCTTTTGCCGAAGTTTTTTTATGATAAAAATATCAGCATATGCATTTTGTTTTGCAGGAGGAAAACAGCATCGCAGATGCCGGCAGAGTTGACAAGAAAAAGTTATAATACTATAATAGTACTATATCATACTAATATAGTATGATAACGTGAAAACAAATTTAAAAAAGAGGTTCGATATGTCAATAGAAAGAAAAAAATTCTGGGAAGCGTGGGGACAGTCAAATGCCCTCTACGAAGTGTGGGCAGCGTGGAAGAATGTGAACTCCAAGCTGCTGTTTGTTCTGTACGAACTGGATCATGGGGACTATATTACGCAGAAGATGATTGCCGATTACACGGGAATACCTAAGCAGACGGTCAATACGGTTATTCGCGGACTGATAGCCGATGAGTATGTAACTCTCACTGCCGGGAAGAATGACCGGCGTGAGAAGCTGGTGGTTTTGACCGAAAAGGGGAAAAAGTACGCTAAGGAAGTGCTTGAACCCCTGTACGCCCTTGAAGAAAGGGTTTTTGCCGTGATGGGGGAGGAACGTGTTCAGCAGATGATTGATACTATTTTCCTTTTCAACACGGTGTTTGAGAAGGAAATGAAAAGGGGGATGAAGGAGAATGAGAGAAGGGAATAGCAAAAGATTCATTTCATATGTGGTGCCGTCGGTGATGGCATTCGCCTTGTCCGGGGTTTATACCATTGTCGATGGCTTCTTTATAGGACACAGTATGGGGGATGCGGGGCTTGCAGCCATTACAATCGGGTATCCGGTATGTGCACTGATTCAGTCCATAGGCACAGGCATAGGCTTGTCCGGGGCGATACGTTTCACTATTCTGGGTGCCCAGAATGAGATACGCAGACAGGAGGAGTGCTTTTCCGGTGTATCTGTGTTGATGATACTTGCAAGTGTGGTGCTGACAGGAGTGCTGTTTGTGACGGCCGGACCCGCTATGCATCTGATGGGTGCAAAGGGTGAGCTTTACCTTATGGCGGTCGAATATGTGAAAGTCATTGCCGTTGGAACTGTGTGCCAGCTGCTTGCTACGGGTTTTGTGCCGTTTATTCGAAACATGGGCGGAGCGAGATTTGCGATGATGGCCATGATTCTTGGCTTCGTAACCAATATTGTGCTGGACTATGTTTTTGTATGGGTAATGGAGCTGGGCATGGCCGGTGCGGCATGGGCAACGGTAATCGGCCAGCTGATGACTCTGATTGCAGCGGTTGTTTTCTTTATTCGAAAGAAATATCCTGTTACTTTCTCAGGCTTTTCGGAGATGAGAAATCTCTGGATAAGAGTACTGAAGGTGTCAGTTTCACCTTTTGGACTTACATTTTCGCCTACCCTGACGCTGCTGTTTATGAACAGATTCCTGTTCACCTATGGAAATGATCAGTCGGTTGCGGTTTTTGGAACCATAGATTATGTTCTCTGCATAATATATCTTCTGCTTCAGGGAGTGGGCGACGGAAGTCAGCCTCTAATCAGCGACAGCTACGGCGCGGGGAAGCCGGGGGATGTTCGTGCGATAAGGCTGATGGCATACAGGCTGGCGTCAGGCATAAGTGTGTTCTTTATGGTCGTGGTATTTCTCACTCGAACAAAACTCGGTCCGCTCTTCGGAGCATCTGATGCGGCAAATGTGGAGGTTATATATTACACGCCGTGGTTTTTGGCCACGCTGCTGTGCCTGAGCTTTTCACGTATAACAACCACATACTTTTATGCGACAGAGAAGACTGGTTTTTCGTATCTTCTGGTATACGGGGAATCTCTTCTTACGCTGCTGATGCTGTGTCTGCTGCCTGTGATCATACCGGTTATCATGCCGGAATGTGACGCACTGACAGGTGTATGGCTTGCCATGCCTACGGCGCAGGTTCTTAATTTTATACTGGCGCTGATTCTGAAAAAGCATGCTGACAGAGAACTTCTGAATGAATTCTGAATGAGGGGCAAAAAACCTTTGACAACCGCTTTCTAATTGTGTATACTATATGGGTACGATACGTACATATCTAATGGTATGCGCCATTAGCTCAATTGGATAGAGTAGCGCACTACGAATGCGAAGGTTAGGGGTTCGAGTCCCTTATGGCGCACCAACGGAAAACCACCGTTTAACATTGAAAATTCAACGTTTTACGGTGGTTTTTTGTTTGCTTATTTCATTACATTTATTTACATTTTAGCCACAAAAAAGGGGTGTTTGGTGGGTTATAGTGTTGTACCACCTGTTGTACCATCTGAAGAGGATACCGATCTTCCATTCATCTTTTCCGCAGCCTGTATGATTGTAGTGGTGTCTGCGTGAGTATAAATGTTAGCGGTTAATGTTATATCTGAATGCCCCATGAGGTACTGTGCACTTCGCAAATCAACCCCTTTTTTTTGAAGGTCAGTGCAGAATGTATGACGCAGACAGTAAGGCGTTAAGTCTGAAGCAAGGGGCGTTATGCCCACAATGCGACCGTATGAATCCTGTTTTGCACCCATAGAAATATTCAAATCTTTTCGGAAACTTTTCCACAATGTTCGCCTGCTCGTCTCTGATCTTTTATTTCCGTTTTTATCAGGGCATATATAATCAAATTTAGGTATGTCCTTGATAATTTGGTATAATTCATCGTTTATCGGAACCATCCTGTCTGAATTTTCTGTTTTTGTACCTCTAATGTGTAACATATGATAATCTACGCCTGAATCAGTTATAGTACATATATCTAGCCCTTTGCATTCCGCTGCCTCTGAAGGTCTGCATCCGCAAAATAGCATCAGAAGGAATAATGTGTATTTTGTATTTGAAAATCCCACGGAAAGAATGTGTTTGCGTTCGGCATCTGTTATTGACCTTCTGCTGGTCTTAGTTCCAACAGGGCGCTGAATATTTTTTGCTGGATTAGAAAGTATATGTTTATTCTCAACTGCTCTGTCAAACAAGAAATTGAGCATTTGATATACCTGGTTAATCTGATATTTGGAATTTCCTTTTTGGAGATTGATAACTCTCTGGCAGTGCATAGGAGTTATTCGTTTTAACGGATAATCGCCTATATGCTCCAAAATACAATGCTTCATTCTGCTGACGTATTTCTTCTGTGTTATGTCGGCTTGATTCGTTTTATATGTTTCTACGCATATTTCGGCCCATCTTTTTAACGGCATATCTCCTGATAAAACAGTTTTGCCTTCTTCTAAATCTCTTAATTTAAGTGCCTTTTTTACTTCAGCATCGACTTCGTTATCACCAGTAACATAATATCTTTTACCGTCGAATGTAAAGGATCTCGTTACAGAACCCTGTTTTCTTGCCATCGTATTCACCTCCGATAAGCACAAAAGAGCCTCGGGCCCGAAGGACACCGGAGTACGTTCGTGACCATTATATCATTAATATTTGAACTATTGGGAATTTCCCAATAGTTAATCCGGATTCAGTTCTCATCTGGTGACAAATTGTCACCGATTGGAACTTTCTTTACTGTTAGCTCCAGGCATTTTCAATCGACTACAGATTGTAGTCAGTTGACTGCTTATAATCTTTTTCAGTTTCGGTCCTGACCTTGCCAAACTTTATTGGCTTCCCGACGTCGGCAAAACAATTGGAAGCTAAAATATCGCCCGCTACCATTTTGTTGACGTCAACAAAATGGGAAATTTCAACGTTTCCAGACCTTAAACCTTTTAATGTTTTGTTGGTGTCAACAAAACATTCGGATAACGTAAAAGACCTCGTATTACTACGAGGTCTTCACAAATAGACTTATATCTTCTTTAATGCCCTTTAGGCAATGTTGAATAGGAACTTTGTTCCGCTAGTCTATTCTAAAACATATTATACTCGTAGTCAACAAAAATATGCTAGAATACAAATAATTCCTTTACTTTATTGTTTATTTTTTCCATATTATCTTCTGATAAGGAAATACCTGATAAAACCCCTCGAGCATTTTTGGGATCATAAATGCGCATTTTGCTAATGGTGGTAATTTGATTAACTAATGCCACACTTCCTTGTTTCATCTTCGAAGTTTCTTCGGAAATTTTATCTAGATATTCTAGTTCAGACTTGGTATGCATGTCTTTTTCTTTTATTGAGACTTCAATTTTTTCTGCAGCATTACATAATTTTTCTGCCTTGTCAATCTTTTGAGTGCGCATTATCAAATCTGTTTCTCGCTTTGCATCGTCAATAGCCTCTTTTGTCATATGAAGAAGACTTTTTATAGCTTGTTTAAGTTCTAAATTAGCTATTTGTTCCGCCTCTATTGCCTTTGAGATAGTGTCGTATTTCAACTTAATGTTATGGTAAAGTTCGTTTCCGAGTTCAACACTGTTCACATGAATCACTCTATCATCCTTGATTGAGGTTAAAGGCACAACTGTCACAACTGGAGAACTATGATCATTTTTATTATCCAATACTACAGCATAATGTAACCCTCCATATTCGCTTCCAATATTGAATCCAAAATTAACCTTTACAACATTTCCGCGCTTATATGCAATATTACGCTTTGGATCGAATTTTTCTTCAAAAGCCAGGTATTCAGCATACGTTTTAAGCCAATATGAAATGAGGTTAGCCTTCTTAAGATGAGTATCAGAAGAATCATTAATGAATCGCTCTAATTGTTTATTCAATGCTTTAATTGCAGCTTTTTTATTTAGTATAACTTGTTCTTTGTCCATGTGTTGGGTTCTCCTTTGCGTATGTATTATAACGAAATATCCAATATCCCCTGCCAAGCTAGGTACTCTTTTAAAAACTCCTCATCTACATCCAGAAATTCCGCCATATCATGTGGAGCAGTATAACCATGTGCAGCAGCATCTAAAATCTTTTCGATTGAAAGTATCTTTTCATAAGCCCATACTCTCGCACGAAATTCTTGCCTCTGATTCTCTAAGTTGCTCTGATCAAGAATATTTCCAACAGTCGTATGATAATGTCCCAGCTCCTCGGCCAGAACGCAAGTCTTCTTGACAGTAGTCATATCCTTCCTGATTGCAATTCTCTCTCCGGATATAAGTCCGTCATAGGCAACAAGAGGCTTTTCTTTGACTACTAATCCGTCAACTAAAGCCTCGTCTAGTAAATCTTCATATGTCATATCTAGCACCCCCTGTCTCCCGACAGTGATTTAAAAGTCGTCGTCGTTTAATAAGTCTAAGTCGTGTTTTCTGTCATCTTCAGAACCTTCGACATCTGTACGCTCGTGTGCAGCAAGCTGGCAATCAAAACCAACAGATACGGAATAATTGCCGGATGCTACTAGGTCACTAGTGTATTCGCAAACCTTTAACTGCCCGGATGCATTTAGCTTACGGTATAGAGCTAAGATCTTTTCCTCTGACTGAGGCAGAACATCTGAATGAACTAATCTAACAGCCTCATCCCCATCTATTGTTGCAATCAAATCATCAAGTGTAAGTGACATTGCATATGCAACTTTCTGATATGTCTCTAATGATGGAGTTAAAGGACGTTGACTTTGAGGATGTTGATTTTTTTCTAACATAGAAATGTATCCTTTACTTAAACCAGCCTTATTAGCAAATTCCTGCATTGTTAGTCCTGTACTTTCTCTATATGTTTTAATAACTTCGCCCAATTTCATCGTTGTAGCCTCCTTTGTTTACTACATTATACAATGCGATAGACAAAAGTCAATAAAAAGTTTACGGCATTAAACAAAAAAGAGTTGACAATCTATGTTTACTGTTGTAAACTGACGATGAAAGGAGAAATGTGTTATGGAGAACAGACTTAAAGAACTAAGAGAGCAAAAGGGAATATCACAGGAAGAACTATCGAAAATATCAGGCGTTTCAAGGACTATAATATCTTACATAGAGACAAAAAAGGACGTTGATGTTAAGTTAAAGACGCTAGTTGCCTTGGCTAGAGCTCTTGATAAAAAGGTTAGTGAAATTTTTTTAGTATAAAAGTTTACGATAGTAAACATATTGAAGAGGGAAGGTGAAGAGGAATGAGAAAAATACCAGATAAAACAAGAAGACTCGCAGAGAAGGTAATAGATAACGCTCTAAAAGAACTAAGCGAGATGAAGTATAACGGACCAGCTGCAGAAGTAAGAACAAAAGCTGCAAGTACGGCAATACTTACAGCTCTTAAAGTCCTAAATTAGGAAGATAGTTATTCTTCTATACATAGGGTTTCGTAAATTGCATTATACATTTTCGCAAATTTCTTAGAGGCTTCAACATCATCTTCTTCGCCTGCAATGCTGAAGAACTGGTTGTGTTCGATAAGAGAAAGCAAAATGTCTAACGCTATTTCTTTCTTAGACATATAAGAACCCCCTTTCTATAATACTCGGCTGCTGTAACAGCCTGTACAAAGATTGTAATGGAGAATTCATAAAAAGTAAATATTTCTAGGAAGTAAAAAGAAAGGCAAACAAATGAACAAACGAGATTTAGTTAAAGATTTAAAGAATTACGTCAATGCCGGCTTCATTACAAGAGGTCAGCTTGCGAAATACATGGGGAAGAAAGATCCTCACGACGTAGATAAGTTTTTATACGGACTTGAACGAGTAGGAAAGAATTATTTCATTCCGGATGTAGCAGAATCCATTATTTCTATGAGGAGCTTAAGGTGATATGCCAAGGAAGAGCCATAGACGGCGACGTAAGAAAAATGGACAAACTGCCGAGACTATCATTGAACCTGTTCGGAAAGCTCGCCCCATGTGGCGAGTGTCGGTAAAACTTGGACAGGCTTGGAGTATAGCTTATGAGGGCTTGAATCCCAAGGCGGCCAAAGAGGTTCAGGATAAGTATCAAGCGCAGGGATGTAAGGCCACGATAGAAAGGATTTAGTAATGAAAAAAAGGTATATTGCAATGATGTCTCTTGTAATGGGGCTGATGCTCCTGGGCGAATGCCCGGAGTGTAACAACATTGTTTGCCAATGCCAAAAAGAACCGGCATACGAAAAGGTCGAATTTGCCGAACCTGTGTATGCTGCAGAAAAGGAACTGACAGTTGAGGAAATGATCATTGAGAAATGCAACACTTACGAGGTAGACAGTATTCTTGCACTGGCAATCTGCAGACTAGAGACTGGAAATTTCACTTCTGATGCATATATTTACGGCAACAACGTTGGTGGAATAAGCGAGAGTGAAGTCCCTGTGAGCTTTGACAGCCTGGAGGAAGGCGTGGAGGCATTCGTAAGAAACTTGAAGGTGAATTACTACAACGAAGGCCTGAATGATGTGGATGAGATTGCTGGAAAATACTGTCCGGTAAATGAGAAACAGTGGGCTGAGACAGTAAAAGCTCTGATGGAAGAAATGGAGGCATAAGATGAAAGGCGGACCTTGCCCGAAGCCGGTAGACAGGAAAAAGAAGAAAAAATGCAACGGCTATAAGAATAAGTCCGAGAGATACTGCCACTACCATGGAACACCTTATGCCGAGAGACATGAGGTGTTCGGAGGACCTCTCCGGCAGACCAGTATCGATTATGGGTTTCAGGTAGACCTTTGTCCGGAATGCCATGCAGAGCTGCAGGCCGGGATTACTCCGAGGGCACAAGAAGAAAATTTGAAATGGAAGCAGTACTATCAGGCGAAATACATGGCACAGCTTATGGATGATGGAGCTGATCAGGCACTTGCCTTAAGGCTGTGGATGCAGCTTATAGGCAAGAATTACATAGATGAGTTGATGCCGGAATGATTCCATGCCCTAAATGCGGAAGCGAAGAATATCGCGAGAGCCGGCAGTGCCCGGCATTTGATGGCAAGCCTGTATGCATCAGCTGTTGTTACAGCTGTGAGGATTATGATGCTGAGATATTCCGTTGCAAATGGCATATAAGGCATCCAAGGCCGGACCATAGAGGAGAACTGTATAAGCTGGATCAGAAGATATCTAAGAAAGCCGGCCAGATGGAATATTACTACCGGCACAATCAGCCATGGATAGCTGAGAAAATTGAAGCAGAAATGAATTATTTGAAAAGGCAGCGTGCTGCGCTGCAGAAAGGAATGTGAAATGAGCAAGATTAACGATGCGATTGCAAGAATTACGCAGGAATGCGAAGGGAAAGACTATCTGATTCCATTTGAGGAATACCTTACCAGTATTTGCAACAGTGATGAGATTGCAAACAAGATTCTGAACCCGAAGAAAACACTGGAAGGATGCTTTTCTGAAATGAAAAAAGTTGCGGAGAAAAGAATGGTACGAAAGGGCAATGTAGGAAATGCAATGATTCCGCCTGAAGAGGGATTCCAGATTATAAGTGACTACTACGGAATAGAACTAAAGGAGAAGAAGTCCGCATCAGTCCTCGATGTGCTTGACCTACTTTAGGAGGTGGATTTATGGATGCACCTTTTAAGATTAAGGAGCCTAAGGGCCTTGCGGATTATATCCTGCGTAACTGTGCGAAAGAGACGTATCTCATATTTGACAAGAAGGAAAATCTATGTGCTTGCACTAGATGCCGATCAAAGATTAAGTTATCCGAAATGACTGAAGCTGTTTCTCATAACATAAAGGTGATATGTCCGGAATGCGGCGAGATGGCAAAATGTAAAGAATATTTCCGAGGACGTAAGAATCTGACTGACTGTGGAAGAATTCTGTTCCTGACTAGACATGGAAGGAATACATATGGCCAGCTTGACGAATACATAATCAATTACGATGGGTATACATCACCTTCTGTAGATGTATGGCCTTCAGCACAGTATAAATTCAATTCCGATGAACAAATAGGATACAAGCATAAACCCTCAGGGCTTTATGAAGAAAGATGGACTCAAATGCGAGTTGTTAAAATCCCCGGGGTAGGAGGGATTTTCGGTAACAGCAAATTTAGCGATACCTACTTTTATGAGCCTAGCAAAGTTGGAACAGACCTAAAATATGCCAATATGGATATGAATCGGTTTAATAGTAACATTTGGGAACCATATTTGATAATCAGATATATGTACGGTTTTCTGAAATACCAGTCTATAGAATTGCTTGAGAAGGCAGGATTTCAGAATGTTGTGGGGGATTATATTACTGGTGATGTCAAAGGATATGTTAACTGGCGAGGAAAGACTCTAAGAAAAATCTTGAGACTAAATAATGGTGAAATCAAAGAAGCCAGGAAATTTAACGCAGGAACTAATGAACTTGAAAAGTACCGAAAAGGCAAGGAGCTTTTTCCCGGCTATAATTTTGAACACACGATTAAGCTTGTTGATAAAATTAGCTGGTATCTTTGGGACGCACTAAAGGCATCAATCGAACAATATGTTCCCATTCGAAAAGTGGCCGAGTACATTCTGACGCAATCCTGTACGAGTTTCGGTGATTACGAAGATTATCTCAGAGAGTGCAACGCACTTGGAATGGATATGAGGGACAAGAAAGTTTTATTCCCAAACAATCTACACGAAGCGCACCGAAAAACTTCGATACAAATTCGAATAGAGAAAGACAAGAAAATGGAAGAGGATTTCCGTATACATGAGAGAAAAATAATTCCAATGGACGAGCCGTATTTGTTTAACGGATATCTGATCAGGCCTGCGGAAAATCCGGAAGAACTGTATGAAGAAAGCAAAATCCTGCAGCACTGCGTAAGAACATATGTTAGCAGGGTAGCGTCCGGAGAGACTTCGATCCTTTTTATTCGAAAACAAGAAGAACCGGACAAGCCACTATTCACACTCGAACTTAATAAAGACAGAAAAATAGTTCAGTGTAGAGGATTAAAAAACTGCAGTTATCCTGAAGAAGTTGGAGAACTTATAAAGCACTGGGAGAAAGATATAGTTAGAAAGATAGTTTAGGAGGAAATATGAATCAGATAATTGATGTTGATTATGAAGTGGTTGACTCAATAGAGAATAAATCCGTTGAGGAGCTTGCTGCCGAGGCTAATAAATTTTATGCACAAGCTGAGGCTGTTGCTAACGTAGCGCTGATGTATATGGCTCAGGCCGGAGCAAGGTTAGAGCTAATAAAAGAGAAACTGCCTCATGGAGAATTCGAGGACTGGTGCAAAAATAATTTGAGTTTCTCGAAATCCAAGGCTGAAAAAATGATGAAATTATCTCAAAAATTGAGTGATGAAAATAGCATTTTTTCAAAAACGGAAACGTTTACGGATATTGGAATTTCAAAGGTTTGGGCATTGCTAAGTGCGCCTGAAGATGTTGCGGAAAAGGTATTAGAAAATTCTGAAGCTGCAGATATGACAGCACGAGAATTCAAGGACGAAATCAAGAGACTCAAAGAAGAAAAACAGAGACTTGAAGAAGAAAAAGAAACTCTTCAGAGCGAACTTAAAAACGAAAAGCAATTCCGAGAAGAACTGTATGACGATATTGATAGCATTAATGAGAAGTTGTCCGGAGCAAATGCAAGAATTGCTCAGCTGGAAGCGGAGCCTTTAGTTGATGAGAGCACAGCAAAGGAAAATGAAGAACTTACAGCAAGGGTTGAAATGCTGAAAGCCCTTAAAGATGAAGCTACATCAGAATGCGACAAGCTAAATAATAAGCTGACTAAGGAAAAAGAAAAATCCAAAGCCCTTAAGAAACGCATTGATGAAGAAATTGAAAAAGCCGTAGAAAAAGGTAAAGCAGATGCCAAGGAAGAAGCTTTGATGGAGGCGCGTAAAGAAAGCGAGGACCTTCAGAAAGCCTACGAGGAGAGCCAGCGCAATATTGAGAAGCTCGAGAAACAGCTTCAGCAGTCAAATAACGAGGCTCTTATATCGTTCAAATTGAAATGCACACAGCTGCAAATTGATTTTAATGCGGCTCTTGAGACAGTTGACGAAGTGAAAGCACAGGATCCTGAGCAGGGCAAGAAGATGATGTCAGCTCTGGGAAAAGTTGTCGACATGATGAAAGGACAGGTGGAGTGATGGACGTAATAAAGATAATAGGAATTCTTATTACGGCGATCCTCGCTGGTATTGTAGCTATAATCCTTATACTCTTTGTGGCATTCTCTCTGGATGAAGGATTGCTTGACCATATTGTTGAAATGGAGGAGATGGAAGATGAATAAAGCACCATGCATCGAATGTCCGGACCGCCAGCTTGGATGCCATGACTGCTGTGAAAAGTACAGGGAATATAAGGAATACTCTGAAGATATAAAAAAGAAAATGAGGCAGGACAATGAGCCTGCCAAGTTCCTTAAAGGTGAAAGCTATAATCGGAAAATGGCAGTTAAGAAAAGAGGCATAAAATGAATAGCGTATTTCTTATTGGAAGATTAACAAGGGATCCAGAAGTGAGATACACTGCCGCATCTCAGATGGCCGTAGCTACATTTAGTGTAGCAATCGACAGGCCAACTCGTCAGGGAGCTGAGAAACAGACAGACTTTCCGAGAGTAACTGTTTTCGGCAAACAGGCAGAGAACTGTGAAAAGTATCTGGCAAAGGGTAGACTGGTTGCTATTGAAGGCAGACTGCAGACCGGTAGCTACAAGAATAAGGACGGAGCCACCGTCTACACAACTGACGTTGTAGCAAACAGATTACAATTCCTGGAATGGGGAGATAAGGCACAGAAGCCAAAAGGACAAGCTGTGGATCCTGACAGCCTGATGCCTGATGTACCTGATGGATTCGAACAGATAGATATGGATGTACCGTTTTAGGAGGTAGGACGATGAAACGAATTGATGAATTAAATGCTCTGGGAATGAAACTCATCGGAGTATCAGAAGAACTTAAAAATTATGTGAAAGACATCACAAAACATGCCACAAGTATAGCCTTTGGACTATATAGAGGCGAGATTGATGCAGAAGTTGCTGACACAACTTTAATTCTTATAAGAGAAGCAAAGTGGCGACTGAATATGCTTGAGAAAAAAATGATGAGCGTTATGCAGGCATCCGGAACTGACGTAGTAGAGCAGATGACAATGCCGGTGGAGGAAGAAGAATATTAATTAGAATTATTCTAAATTGAGAGGTGAGCAGTAATGACAGAATTAAAACCATGCCCGTTTTGTGGCGGAAAAGCAGAAATGGTTTTATTTATCGGTAATTTTGGAGTTGGTTGCACGAATTGTATGGGTTCTATGTTCCCAGTAAACGGACAGACAAAAGAAGAGGCAATCAAGGCATGGAACAGAAGGGCAGGTGAGCAGGAATGAAAGTTATAAAAAGCAGCGTAGATGCTGATACAGAGTATTGGTTATCCGGTGAGCGAATGATCATGGTCAGAAATGATGATGCAATGGTTATAAACTACCTGGATATCCCAAGAATAGCCGGTCGGTTCTTTGAGGGAATCAGGATGGAACTGATGAGCATATATCATGAATTCACCGGGATCCCACAGAGCATGGAAGAGAAAATAGTTGAGGCCAGATGTAAAGGACTGACCTATGGCCAGCTTCAGGCACAGAAATACATAGAAAAGATGAGGAAAGAAGAAAATGAGAAGCTGCAGGAACTGCCTACATAAGCACGACCCGATACAGGAGTTCTGTACACGCTGCAGAAACACATCCAACTGGGTACATGATGGAGAGCCTTCTGTGTGTGATGGCTGCGAGGATTTTGGACTCCATGAGGCAAATAGCCATGGCTGTAGACATTGCCTTGATGGGAGTCATAACAATAAGAGAAAGAAACGAGGAAAACGTAATGAACCGTCCTAACTGTCAGAACTGCGATATACGTCGCAAGAATAAGCACTATAAAGAGAGAATCGAAAAACTGTCAAATACGATTCTTAGCCAGCGAAATGAGCTTAGACTCCTGAATAAAAAGCAAGTCAAAGCCGAGCCAATCCTGCAGGCTTATATAGATAAGTATGGAGAAGAAGCACAGGCAAGGATGGCAATAGAGGAAATGTCAGAACTGACCAAGGAAATATGTAAACGCTTCAGAGGTGATGATAACCTCGACCATATAGCTGAAGAAATAGCAGATGTAGAAATCATGCTTGATCAGCTTAAAATGATGTTTGTATTAGAAGAGAAAACGAAAGCGTATCGAAAATACAAAATAAAAAGAATGGTAGAAAGGATTGGAGATAATGGATAGAGGAAAGATTTTAGAAGATTTCGGTCCACTGAATGATCCGGAAGAAAAATATCAAAAGAAGTTCGTAAAGATTGAATGGTTCGGGCATTCTCCCTGCTACGAGGTAAGAACTTTTTCAGAGGACAAGCCAATGAAGAGAGCAGGATTAACACTAGATGAATTAAAAAAACTGAAAGCAATTTTAAATAATATGGATATATAAATATCCCGCAAACCTAGGACAAGCTGTTCTAGGTTTTGCCATAGATGAAAAAAAGCACGGGAGTGAAAGCCTCCCAATGTATCTTGATTATAGTATTAAACTTAGGAGCATTCGATGAAGATGAAGGCTATCAGAGAGATCTGTGCAGCTGGTCCCGTTATAGACGTAACCATCAAAAGTAGCATGGCAATACATAAAAGCAAAAGAGGTCCGAGAAAAAATATCACCTCTGAACAAGTGCGAAAGAATAATGACAGACTTGCTGTGAAGAAGCTATGCAGGATTATTAATGCCAATTTTGGTAAGGGATGCTGGATAATCACACTCACATATGCTGAGGCTGCATCTCCTGAAGAGGCAAAGAAGGAACTGAAGAGATTTATCGCAAGAGCAAGGAGAGCCTGTCGTAAACAAGGGATAGAATTCAGATGGATAGCAGTTACTGAATACGAGAATGAGAGAATTCATCATCACTTTGTAACTAATGCTCCACATGAACTTATTGCGAAGCAGTGGAAAAGAGGCCACATTCTTCCAAGACCGTTTGATGACAGAAAGAACCATGCAGACCTTGCAGCCTACCTTGTAAAAGAGACATCAAAGACATTTCGTGAAGAGGACAGCCCATATAAATCAAGATATTCACATTCCAGAAATTTATACATTCCGGAAGTAAGAGTTGAGAGAGTATCAGACAAACAACTGTTCGAAGAACCAAAACCATTCAAGGGATACTATATTGACCAGGACTCCGTAAGAAGATATGAACATCCAGTTACCGGACTTCCTCATCTGGAGTATCAGATGATATCACTGACGGAAGAACCTAGAATCAAGAAATACTACAAGGGAAAAATCAAAACTCGTGAAGAGGATTTAAGGAAATACATAAATTACATCGAGGAACAACTGAGCCTGCTCTGATAGGCTTATTTGTCGTGCAAGGAGGTAAGATAAGTGAAGATGACGAAAAAGAGATTAGAGAACCTTAGAGCATTAAAACAAGAGTTGGAGACACTTCAAGAGCGGTATATCACTATGCCTTCTTGCGAAGAAGTTGGTGATACTGCCGGTGACTACAGAACCGGCAAGAAGCGAATAATACAGCTTCAGGGCGTGTCTAATCAAAAATATGAGGAACTGGCCAGCAAGATATCGAAAAAATCAGCAAGGCTAGTGAGTGAAATTGCGGATCTTGAGCAGTTTCTTGACGAAATAGAAGACAGCAATATGAGGGATATACTCAGGCTGTATTATGCCGAGGGAAAAACATTAGAACAGGTTGGTGCGATTAAGGGATATACGCCGAGTAATATATATTACAAGATTAGGAATTTTTTCGAAAAAGAGTGAAAAAAGGCGACCAAATTGGACGCCTTTTATATTGCTATAAACCTCTTTTTATCAGTTCTTCATATTCTTTCTTTAATGAATTAAGGTGCTCATCTTCACGCTCGGCCGCCTCAACAAAGGGCACATAGACGAATGAGTTAACTATAAAGACAATAATAGCAGTGACAACAGCAGGAGCGGCGGCATCGCCAAGGCCTTTACTACCACGAGCATAGAAGATAATAAAAAATAAAATAACGTAGACTAGGAAGCATTTTAAAGCTCGTATAGGCTTTCGCTTTTGATAGAGAGCATCGAGCTCCACTATTTTCTGATACAATTCTTCTGACTTTTTCATACTTAAATCTCCATAATATTCAAAATTTAGCAATATAATACCATAAATTTTAGAATTTTCAAAGAATTCAAAAAAAATACGTGGTAATATGATATTGAGCAAAAGCATCGCTAAGATTAAACATTTCTGCAATTCAGAAAACAGGCACCGGAAGGTGTCTTTTTTCTTGGCTATATAAGAAAATATATATCTTAAATAGCATCGGCAGATTTCGGCAGCTATACATACGCGTGAAGGAGGGGATTGCGATGGCAAGAAAAAATAAATATGAAACCCACGTTATTCCCTTCCTGGAAGTGATTTCAGCGTGGTGTAAACAGGGCGCATCTGATGAGGAAATAGCTAGAAAACTGGGAATTGCATATTCTACTTTCAGACGATACAAATCGGAACATACTGAGCTTGAAGAGGCAATGAAATTCTCTAAAGAGCATGCGGACCTGAATGTTGAAGCATCTTTGTATAAAAAGGCCAGAGGACATATTACCCAGGTAAAAAAGACATTTAAATGCAAAGAGACATATTACGACCAAAATGGCCGCAAATGCGAAAGGGAAGTTCTGCAAGAGGGGATTGATGAAGTATATATTCCGCCAGATACGCAGGCTGAAATGTTCTGGTTGACCAATAGAGAGCCGGATAAGTGGAAACATAAACAAACGACAACTACTAGCATTGACGTCAAAGCTAAGTTGGAGGACTTCATATGAGATATACTCCGGACTTCCTGATAGAACGCAGAAAGGCAAAGTGGGAGGAACTGCACTCGATAGAGCACGACAAGAGCTTCAGAAATGCAATCGCGGAAGAGATGCTGAATGATGAATCTTTCAGGGATGAGATCCGAAAGAATCCGGAGAAGTTAATCGAATTGTGTTTTGTTGTAGTAGACAAGAACAAAACCACAATGCCCTTTTTTTTAAACGATGTGCAAAAAGACTTTATTGAAACTCTAAATCATACAATATCCGAGTTCGAATCAGGCTTGCGTCCGGATATATCTCTGCTGGTCCTTAAAGGTCGTCAGCAGGGCTTCACAACTCTCATAACAGCGTATCAGTTAAGCTGCAGTATACTGCAGCGAAATTTTGAGGGTTTTACGTTGGCTGATAAATCCGACAACTCAGAAGCTATATTCCAAAATAAAGCAAAGTACCCGTATTCACAGCTACCGGAAGTATTGAAGCCTACAGAGAAATTCAATAACAGAAGACAGCTGCTGTTTGAAAATATAAACAGTTCCTGGGCTGTAGATACGGCCACTAAAGACGTAGGATGTTCCAGAACAGTTAACTTCTTTCATGGATCAGAGTGTGCATTCTGGAAAGATGGCATATCACCTATACAAGCTGCACTTGGTGAAGCGTTGACTAAAAACTGCATAAAGATATATGAATCGACTGCAAATGGATATAACGACTACCAGAATATGTGGGACAGTAATGTCCACGTTAACTGCTTTTACGAGTGGTGGCGAACACCTGAATACTACATAGACTTCCCAAGCAATGAAGCAAGGGAAGCTTTTTTATATGACATACAACATAAAAATGAGTGGATACATGAGCGATGCAGATGGTTATTTGAGATAGGATTATCTGCTGAACAGGTAAATTGGTACTATCACAAGTATGAAATGTACATAGATAAGCGCTTGATCAGACAGGAATATCCCTGCACTCCAAGAGAAGCATTCCTTCTATCCGGTGATAATGTATTCGATACTGAGAAGATTATTGCAAGGCTGCAGTCAATCCCTAAGCCTATAAAGACAGGATATTTCATTTACGACTATGACGGACTAGCCATTAGAAATATAAAATGGGTCAACGACAGGAATGGATACATCAATATTTATCATGTTCCTAACAGCCCTTCAGTCACAAAGTACTGTATCGGTGGAGATACTGCAGGAGAAGGAAGCGACTATTTCACAGGTCATGTGCTGGATGCACGAACAGGAATTCAGGTTGCTGTGATGAAGCATAAGTTTGATTCGGACCAGTATGCAAAGCAGATGTATTGCCTTGGCAAGCTATATAAAAATGCTTTGATAGGCATTGAAGCTAACTTTGATTCGTTTCCGATAATGGAGTTGACAAGGTTAGGCTACACAAATCAGTACGTCAGAGAGTACCAGGACACGTACACGCATAAAACAGAGAAGCGGTTCGGCTTCAAAACTACTCAGTTAACAAGACCTACAGCCATATCAAGACTGATACAGATTGTAAGAGAGAATCCTGAGTCTATTAATGACAAGGATACGTTAGAGGAATTGCTGACAATAACTCGTAACGAAAAAGGTCGTATAGAAGCTCCTGAAGGCGGCCACGATGACCAGATGATGGGACTTGCAATAGCACATCAGATTCGTGAGCAGGTATCCTTCAGCGAGGAAGATATAAGAGTAAATCCAACATATCAGTTTAGTTTTGAGAAAGACGAAAGCGGATATGATTATGGAGATGAAATCACTGTTGTATAAGGAGGAAAAAATGAGCAGAGACATCAAGGAGAGACGATTAAGATTGTGGAAGATTCGTCAGGAAGCAAAAGGATATGACGTATCAAAGGTTAAGACATTAGCCGATGCAGAGAAGTTCAACGAGATGAAAAACAAGCCTAAAAAGAAGGAGGCAAAATAGTGAATTATGAGATTCTGATTCTTGTAGTTTCCGTTTGCCTTATTAATCTGCTTTCATTCGTTGCAGGTGCTATTGTAGGCCAGAAGTCATCAAGAGGAGAAGCTGTAACGATTCCTACTCCGGTCAAGGTATACCAGGATTATCAGGTTGCCAAAGAAGAGAGGGAAGAACAGGAAAAGCTTAACGTTATGATGGCAAACATCGATGCTTACGATGGCACTCCAATGGGACAGAGAGATTGGTAGGTGAGTAAATGGATCTGCAAGAAATAAGAGAGACTGATATATGGACGCTCTACCAGAAGGCAGTTGATTACTGCAGAGTTATGGGAATGTACGGTGATACTGATAAGAATTATCGAATGTACAACGGAGATCAGTGGTATGGCCTGAAGATCCAAGGAGTAGAGAAAGTTCAGTATAACTTCATCAAGCCTATTGTCAAATACAAGGTTGGAATGGTTATGTCCAATATGTATGCGATTCATTTTTCAAGCGAGAATATCGAAAACAAGAAGTTCCGTAAAAAGGCTACTAAGATATGTGAGCTTCTGAATAAGAGAGCTGCAAAGATATGGGAAGCAGATTACATGGATGTAAAGCTGAGACTCGTAGTAAAAGATGCAGCCATTAATGATGAAGGTGTAATGTATGTCACATATGATGATGAAAAAGAAAGGCCGGTAAATGAAATCTTAAGCAAGAATGATATTTACTACGGCAATGAGAATTATAGCGATATACAGTCTCAGCCTTACATAATAGTCAAACAAAGAAAGCCTGTGTCTGAAGTAAAGGCATTGGCTTCTTTAAATGGTGTTTCTGAAAAGGAAACGGACCATATCATTGGTGATCTGGACAATATCGAAGAGGCAGGCGAAGATGCAAAGTTTGAAAAGGACAACATGTGTACTGTTGTTACCAAGCTTTACAAGTATAAGGGTACAGTACATTTCGCTATGTCAACACGATATGTCGATATCAAAAAGGATGAGGATACACAGCTGAATTACTATCCTGTGGCTCATATGCTGTGGGAAGAAAAGAAAGGCTCTGCCAGAGGGGAAGGAGAGGTCAGACAGCTTATTCCTAACCAGCTTGAGACTAACAAGACTGCAATGCGTAGAGCATTGACAGCTAAGAACACAGCTTATCCACAGAAGGTAGTAAATGTGGATAAAGTATCTAATCCAAGAGCAGCCAATGAAGTTGGCGGAATTATCCGCACTAAAGGCGGCCTGACAGTTGATGATGTGTCCAAGATTGTGGCGCATATCAATCCTGCACAGATGAGTCCTGACGTTGAGAAACTGCAGAATGAGCTGATTGAGTTCACGAGAGACTTAGCTGGCGCAGGCGATGTTGCTACAGGACAGGTAAATCCTGAGAGTGCATCAGGACGAGCAATCCTTGCAGTTCAGCAGGCATCACAGCAGCCTTTAACCGAACACCTTGACTATGCTAAGGGCTTCATAGAAGACCTTGCTAGAATATGGCTTGATATGATTACTGTCTACAATGACTCAATCACCTTGGAAGATATCCAAAAGGACGACAATGGTGAAGAGCGCATCCAGACAACAAAAGTATATCGAGCATCACTGGAAGAACTAAAAGCCAGTGTAAAAGTCGACATAACTCCTAAAGGAGCATTTGATAAATATGCTCAGGAACAGTCGATGGAGAATCTATTAATTAATGGCCTGTTTGCTACTGGAAGAATTCCGGAGCTTAAACTTTACGTTAAGACTTTGGATGATGACTCAGTAATGCCAAAACAGAAGCTTGAACAATTAATAGAGGAATGGGAAAAGGATCAGCAGAAGATTGCACTTATGAACGCTCAGGCTCAGCTGATGCAGACTCGTGCTAATGAATTTCTGATGAATGACCCGATGTCCCAGGCAGACCAGGTAATGGCTGCAGAGCGTGAGATAGATGCTCAGCTCAAATAGTCCAAGCATTTAAGACTTTAAAAGAACATGGATGTGAAGCAAACACTGATAAAATAGGAGGTTACAAATGGAATTTGAAAAAGACCTAGTCTTAGAAGAGACTGAAGAACGTGAAAATACGGAGGAAACCGCAGAAGAAACCGAACAGGTCGAAGAGGTTGAAGAACCGAATGAACCTGAGAAGCTCTACACTGAGGAAGAATTTAATGCAAGAATTGATGACATTATCGCTAAGAGGCTGGCACGTCAGGAAAGGAAGCTTACTAAAGACTTCAATAATAAGCTTGCAAAGTATGAACAGCTTGAAAGAGTTGTTAATGCCGGACTAGGCACATCAAACATAGACGAAGCTACAGAAAATCTGTCAAGCTACTATGCAGAACAGGGTGTAGAGATTCCATCCGCCAGTCATGAGTATAACGAAGAGGATACTAAGATACTGGCAGAGTATGAAGCTGGTAAAATCAAGAACCTTGGACTTGAAGAAGTCGATGAGGAGCTTGAAAGACTGTCACAGATTGGAGATATGAGTGCGAGAGACCGCCTTATCTTTAACGACCTCTTGGCATACAAGAAAGCTGAAGAAGGAAGACATCAGCTTCAGGAACTTGGAGTAACGGATGAAGTAATCGAAAGTAAAGAGTTTAAAACTTTTGCAAGTAGATTCAAAGCAGAAACTCCAATGACAGAAATCTATGAATTATTTGCATCAACGAGCAGAAAACCTCCGGCTAAAATTGGCAGCCTTAAGAATGGCGCTACAGAGGATATCAAGCAGGAGTACACTCCTGAAGAAGTCGATAGACTTACTGAGAAAGACTTTGATAATCCAAAAGTAATGGAGGCCGTGAGAAGATCTATGCTTCGTTGGAAATAAGAAAGGAGAGATAAAACATGGCTACAAACTTTAAGCCAATGTTCTGGTCTAAGTATTGCCAGACACAGCTTAAGATGGACTTAATCCTTGCTAACTGGTGTGATTATCAGTTTGAAGGAGAGCTTAAACTTGGCTCAAGACTGAAAATCGTAGGTGCAGTTAGACCTACAATCCAGAAGTATATCCCAGGTAAAGACCTAGAAATCGAAAGCCTTGGCGATAACTCACAGTACCTTGACATCACTGAATCTGATGCATTTGCATTTGAGGTAGATGATGTTGATAAGGCACAGTCCATCAAGGGATATCTTGAAACACAGTTCAATGAAGCAAAGGCTGCTCTTGCAGAAAAAGCTGACGCATTTGTTGGTACTCTTGCAAAGGATTGTAATGCTGACATGAAGGCTGCTTCCACAGATTTATCTTCTGTTACATCATTCCTGACAAGCATCAATAATGCTCACATTAAGCTGTACAAGAACAACGTATCTCAGAATACAGAATTAGCTGCAGAACTTACTCCGGAACATATCGTAGGACTAAGAACTGAACTTGCTGAACTGTTCAGCGAAAACGTTGAGTACATCAAGAGAGGTGCTGTTGGTAAGTATGCAAACACTTATCTGAGAATGTCAAACAATCTGTACAACGATGGTGTTGATACATACGAAATGGTTAGAACTAAGAAGGCTATTGCTTTCGCAGGCCAGATTGACAAGCTTGAAACAGCTCGTAAAGAAAAAGGCTTTGCTGATATCATCAAGGGTCTTCACGTTTATGGAGCTAAACTTGTTAGACCGGAAGAACTTTATGTAATTCCGGTTCATTAAGGAGGTGTAGATAATGGCAACAGCATTAACTCCTGTTAAGGGAGATTTCAACAAAATCACTAAGGTGGAAATGACAGCTGGAACAGAATTTGAGTTCACTATGCCTAAAAGCACAGATGAATATATAGTAATTCTGGTTCAGGCAACAGGAAGCGGAACAGTTAAAGTTAAGGCACCGGAGGACGGTTCTTATGCTGCAGCTAAATCCGACCTGGAACTTGCCGTAGTATCCGGAGATATCGCACAGATTAGAATTGAATCTGCAAGATATGCAAGCAATAAAGGTCTTGTGAAAGTCGAAGCACCGGGCAAGGTAGCTGTAATCTACTAATTCAAGGGGGCATTTTGCTCCCTTTTTGTCATT
>JBJESZ010000084.1:2412-6234 GCA_051883055.1 Emergencia sp. | reverse complement strand
TTCTTTCTTCCTAATTCAAGTAGAGGATCAACAACCTGAGCTGTTAATTCCCAGAATCTGTCATATAGTTCTTCGTCAGTAAGATTTGCAATATGCGCTCTTCTCTGAGCGAAATCGTCTTCTCTTCTCATTCTTTTTATTCTCCCTTATTCTTAATTATAATTCTGCTAGAGTTTCTTTTACGAATGCTTCATCAGTCTTAGTCTCTGCGATTAAGAACTTGATATCATCTTCAGTTAAATCTGCTGGAGCAAGTCCTGACTTTTTAACAGCCTTCTTGATAAGAGATTTTCTGAAACGAGTGATATCTGCTTCCTTATACTTCATAAGACCTGGATCTGCAGGTAAAATCAGGTTTGTGCCTGGCTTATCCTCGCTTGGATCTCCGAACCTTACGTCAATTCCGTTTTCCTTTGCGAATGCAAGCTGTGGCTGAATGTGTTTTCCGGCACCTGTGTATTCAGTTTCTGAAACAACCAGGATAGCATCTTCAGGAAGTTCCTGAGCAAGTGAGAATGCTGCTGCAAGAGCTGTATTTCCTGCAGGTCCTCTTTCCAGACCTTCCAGATTTGCAAGCATTTCAGTAGTGTACATTACTTCACCCTGAGTAACTGTTACATATCTGTCCATATATCTTAGAGGTCTTGCTGCTGAACGAGGAACGTCACTGTGGTCTGGATCTGTAGCATAAGGAACACCAAATCCAGTATGTCCTGTTGTACATGATTTCTTGTTGAAGTCAACATCAGATGCCATTGATAAGCCTGTAAGGTCGATAGAAGCAGCAACAACTGTAGCGTCGCATCCAGCCTTCTTAAGACCTCTTGCAGTTCCTGTTACCATACCGCCGCCGGCTGTAGTACATACTACCATGTCAGGATCTTTTCCTAACTTTTCACGGCACTGCATAGCAATTTCATAACCTAGTGTATCGATACCGGCGATACCGAATGGTGAATATAAGGATGCGTTAAAGTATCCTGTATCTTCTAGAATTGAAAGGAATGAATAGAATAATTCAGGACCTACAGTAAGCTGTACAACTTCTGCACCTAAAGCTTCACATTTTCTTGCCTTTTCAACGATTTCAGGCTGTCCAACTCCCTTTGAGTCGTAGCATTCCTGAACGATGATGCACTTTAATCCCTGCATAGCTGCCTGGGATGCAACTGCAGCACCATAGTTACCTGATGTAGCTGCCATAACACCCTTGTAGCCCAGCTTCTTAGCGTGAGCAACTGCACAAGCAGCACGTCTGTCTTTGAAAGAACCGGATGCGTTGCAAGCTTCATCCTTTACAAAAATTCTTGCGCCATAACCTGGCTTAGCATATTTTCTTGCTAATGCTGTAATATTTCTCAGTTCAAGCAGCGGAGTGTTTCCTACGCCGTATAATCCCTGAATTCTGTTGATTTCATCAAGAGTATATCCTGTTGAAGTCATAAGCTCATCATAATCAAATGCGATTGGAGATCTTTCGAATTCTGCATAGTCAAGACCTAGAGCGTTCTTCTGGATATCATTTGATCTTCCCATTACGGACTGATAGTCTTTTGCTAATGCCATTATTCTTCACCTCCAAAGTTCATGATTTCTCTTAGCTGTCTGTCAATTTCGATAATTTCCGGAACGAAAACACCGTAGCTGTGATCATAATATGGAGCTTCTTCGATTAAAGTTCCCTTTTCAAGACGGCCTACTGCAGTCTTAACTGTAACTTCGTCTCCAACCTTAGCTTCTTCGTCCTGAAGAAAGCCCTTAGTCCACTGCTGAAGATCACATAATTTAGTGTCATCAGGCAGCTTAGCTGTTCTTTCTTCTGCTTTAAGAACAATTGAGTGAATACGTACCCAATCACCTTTCTTTGCCATTGTTACCATCTCCTGTCAGATAAAATGAGCACACAAGCGGGAAGTAAGATTACCCCCGCTCTGTGTACTAATATGTAATGTTAATAGGTTTGAATTATTTTACGATTTTGCAGTCTTCGTCGATAAGCTTTCTCATGTCGCCCATGATTGCTCTTGGAACTGGAATGTCGATCATAGTCTTCAGACCTGGCTTAGCGTTGATTACATGAGGAATAGTGTTCATGATCATAGCCATAGTTCCGATTCCGCCTTCGATTTCAGGAGTATTTGCCATGTTTACAGGTGGGATACCCTTGATTTCTACGTAGTCACCAGTGTGAACGCCAACCTGTTCAGGTTCGATCTGCTGAGGGTGATCCATTTCGATCTTAACTTCTCCGTCAACAGTTCCCCAGCCCTTCATTGCAACGCCGGCAACCTGTCCAGCAGCAGCAAATCCGTAAGGTGATTTTCTGTCAACATCTGTTACGATTGGTTCCATATCCTGTTCAAACTTTTCAAGTTCCCAACCTAAAGCGTCACAGATCATTCCAACTGATTCAGCGAATCCTACGTGACCAGCCATAGTTCCGTTAGCTTTTCTTTCCATGAAGTCAGCAACTTCAACACCGATTCCCTGTTCTTCCATTACAGCAGGTCCGAATGGTGATAAGCTGTTAACTCTTCTTGATACGATGTGGTCAACAGTTTCGCAGGCACCTGTCCATAGAATTACAAGAAGGTCCATGATAAGACCAGGGTTGATACCTGTTCCAAGAACAGTAACTCCGTTAGCCTTAGCGATTTCATCTAACTTCTTAGCCAGTTCAGGTTCCTGAGCCTGAGGATATGCCATTTCTTCAGCTGAAGTAATAACGTTCATTCCTCTTTCCATAACATAAACTAGCTTGTCATATACCTTTGATGTAAATGAATCTGTACAAACAACTACGATGTCTGCAGCACCTGGCTGAATAACTTCTTCAGCAGTTCCAACGATAACGTCTTCTCTATCGCCTCTTTCGATTCCTGGAACTACTTCATATAAGCTCTTTCCAAGTTTTGCTCCGATGTCGATAGCACCAACGATATCAACACCCTGCTTCTTAGTTAACATTTTGCCGATTCCGCCGCCCATAGCGCCTAATCCCCAAAGGATTACTTTTACATTTTTCATTTGCTTTTCTCTCCTTTTTAAAAAATAATGTGAACTGAATTTGCGTCGTTCTAAAGGTGCCCCAGGCACTTCTGCACATATATAACGCAATTAATGTGCCAAGGCAATTCTTGTATACAGAATATTTTTCAAAAACAGAAATTGGGCAATTTCAATAAATTCAGCTTTTATTGATTGCCCAACTTTGTGTTTTTCACTCTTTTTTGTGGAATACTTTTCCATCAAAACCCACTCTGGTGCAAAAATATTTGCAGTTAGTGTGCAAATATTTTTGCACTAATGCTCTATTTCATACTTTTTCAGTTTGTGCTGCAGAGTCTGCCTTTTTACCGACAGTGCATCAGCAGCTTTGGAGACATTCCCTTCTTCTTCAATCATTACCTTTCGGATGATTTCCTCCTCAAGTTTTGATAAATAAGAATCAAGAGACGACTCCCGGTCCCATTTAACAACGCTTTTTTCAGCGGAAAACATTCGGGAAGGCATCTGCAGCAGTTTTTCGTCCAGAACGGTCTCATCATCCTCTGCCATTGCGACCGACTGCATTATTATATTCTCAAGTTCTCTTACATTTCCCGGGTAGTCGTACTCGTTAAGAAGCTTAACCGCCCCTTCGGAAATTCTCGTGAGCTTCTTGTTGAACCGTTTGGACTGCTTGTTCAGCAGAACCTCGGCCAGGAGCGGAATATCACCTTCTCTGTCCCTAAGTGGAGGAATATCTATCCCCACAACGTTCAGTCTGTAGTAAAGGTCCTTACGAAGCTTGCCCTCTTCAATGAGCTTTTCAGGGCTTTC
>JBJESZ010000084.1:0-2312 GCA_051883055.1 Emergencia sp. | reverse complement strand
CCCTTCCAGGCCTGGTATATGGTACTGTCCTTGAGGTTTATCTCCGGAAATGCAGCTGTAAAATCCTTGCCGATAACGTCATCAGCATTGATTTCTTCAAGTTTTACCATAGCATCATTATAAAAAAGACCCACGCCTTTCTCATCTACAATATGTACTCCTGCATCAATCAGTTTGAGCAGCTCTTCAAGTATCCTTTTATAATATCTGTCTTCCATATTTGTTCCTCTCGTATGGATGTTTACTTATCATAAACATATTATACTATGATTTTTTTATGGGTGCAAATATTTTTGCACCTAAATGGAAGAAAGCCCGCAAATGTGCATTTCATCACACTTACGGGCTTATAAGCCAGATCATTTACATAGCAAGCTTCGCAATATTTGTGTCCTCGGCAAAATTGCTCAGTTCGTATAGAAATAGAATTTCATCTGCATCTTTTGCAATCATTTCAATATTTCCTGACGCATACCTCATATCTGCCATAACAATTTCATCGTAATCGCCCACCAGCAGGGGTACAAAACAGTTTGCGAATGAGTCCTTGATAACTGCCAGTTTCTTTCCCCCTGTATTTCCCGTGCTGATGGCTGTTATTCCACGGTTTCCGCCAAAAAAGACTTTGTATTTGTCTTTCTCGTTCAGTGCACTTCTGTCAAACATTTCAATTTCTCTGCCGTCGGCAGTAACTGTAACCTTACCGTCTTTTACGCTGTTGATTACAGGAATCCATATCTCATCGAAAGAACCTCCATCGGTCACCGGTTTCTTTGCGTCCCTGTCCAGTGCTTTAGAATACAAGGTGCCCAGAAAATCATCACACAGCCTTTCTGTCTTATATGTACAGTCTTTCCCTGTAAAAGTCCTGTATCCCTCATACGCACCGGTAAGGGTCCAGTGATGGTCTGTCCTGTAGAAGAGATACTCTCCGCCACTTTCTCCGGTGCACGACTTAAGCACTTCCTTCATGTTAATCACTCTGCAGGCCGACAATATCTGTTCAGCCATATCATACATGCCGTCATCGTCAAAGAGTTCTGCATTTTCCGGCAGCTTGTCGCTGTACACGCTCCCGCTTTCCGGTATAAGCATCACCGTCACCTTTTTATCCTTGTACCTTTCGGCTATATTCTCAACCTTTTTCAGATTTTTCTCATATCTCTGCAGATTAATGTCCTTATTCAGCTTCTTGTTAAAGTAAAAACCGTCCTCACCGATATATGCCCCACCAATATCCTTTCGTCCGGCTATCTTCTTCAGAAATGTGGCTGTCTCCATACACAGATCCCTTCCCGGAATCTGATCATTGCTGTAAGAGGTAAGCTCACTCTGAAAGCCTCCTGACAGCACATCGGCACCGGCTACATCGGAAAATACCGTCAGCTGCCTGTTTTCATTGTCAGAAAAGCTTTGATCCCCGCCTGCAAACACAGATACTCCGGTGAAAGCCAGAAGTGCAGTAAAAGCATAAATAAATATTTTTCTCATACTACTGCTCCTCCTCTAAAATCTAAAATACAAAAAAGGATTATAGCTGTCACCGACTATAAAAGTCACCGATACTGCCAGCATTGCAATGACAGAGACGTATTTCACAGCCTGAAAAGTGTGACCTGCCTCTGTCAGTTTTGATACTGCAGACTTCACAAAGTGAAGGGAACCGAAAGCCCCCAGGGCAAGCAGCATCCCGTAGGTCTGCAGATAGTACATGCTCATGCCGGAGGTCGCTCCGCTCATGCCAGCCATAGACTTCAGGTACGCCCCCAGCACGGTGATGTCGTCGCAGGCGAAAATTACCCAGCCAATCACTATAAAAAACAGTGTGTACAGGTGCGCGGCTCCTTTGGGAAACCTCTCTATCAAAACCCCCAGAAACATTTTTTCCGTCGTAAGGATGGCAAAGTAGTACAGCCCCCAGATGATGAAGTTCCACCCCGCGCCATGCCATAGACCGGTCAGAAACCAGACTATCAGCAGGTTCACTATCTGTCTCTCCGGCCCTTTGCGGTTTCCGCCCAGGGGGATATACAGATATTCTCTGAACCATGTACCGAGTGTGATGTGCCATCTTCTCCAGAATTCAGTAATGCTTCTGGACTCATAGGGGTATCTGAAGTTTTCCGGGAAGGTGAATCCGAAAATCTTCCCGAGGCCTATTGCCATATCGGAATATCCGGAAAAGTCGTAGTAAATCTGCAGGGTGAAGGCTGCTGCGCCTATCCATGCCATTACAGCGGGGATGCTTCCACCGTAAGAATAGATTTCATCCCACAGCAGGCCGCACTGATTCGCGATGAGAACTTTTTTTG
>JBJESZ010000083.1:0-6681 GCA_051883055.1 Emergencia sp. | reverse complement strand
CCGAAGGTTACCGACATTATTCCGGTGAAGAGCACAGATGAGCGACAGCTTCTGTCACTTGCTTATGCGCTGGAGAGAAAAAGCGAGCACCCTCTTGCACGGGCTATCAACGAGATGGCAGAGCAGGAAGACATAGAAGCAGTTGATGTCGAGCAGTTCCAGGCGCTTGCCGGGAACGGCGTAAAGGGTTTTGATGGCGAGACACCTCTTTGGGGAGGCAGCCTGCAGTTTGTCGGACAGTACACACAGGTGCCGGAGGAACTCATGGCCCGGTCGGAACGGCTTTCCGGCGAGGGAAAAACACCCCTCTTCTTTGCCCGGGGAGGAAAGCTTGCCGGCATAATCGCCGTCGCCGACGTTATCAAAACCGACAGCCCCAGGGCAATAAAGGAAATGCAGGAAATGGGGCTTCGTGTGGTGATGCTGACCGGAGATAACCGGAGAACCGCTGACGCAATCGGAGCCAAGGCAGGAGTAGATCAGGTCATTGCCGGCGTGCTGCCTGACGGAAAAGAGAAGACGGTTCGGGAGCTGCAGAGGGAAGGAACTGTTATTATGGTGGGTGACGGAATCAACGATGCACCGGCCCTTACACGTGCGGACATTGGAATTGCCATTGGAGCGGGTGCAGATGTGGCCGTTGACGCAGCTGACGTGGTTTTGATGAAGAGCAGTCTCCTGGACGTTCCGGCAGCAATTCGTCTGAGCCGTGCGACACTGAGAAATATTCACCAGAACCTGTTCTGGGCTTTCATATATAATGTTGTCGGCATACCTCTGGCTGCGGGTGTTTTTATCGGTGTGCTGGGGTGGCAGCTGAATCCCATGTTTGCGGCGGCGGCAATGAGCCTGTCAAGCTTCAGCGTGGTGACAAATGCGCTGCGGCTGAATTTATTCAACATGTACGATTCCGGGAGGGATCATAAGATAAAAGGTAAACTGAATAATACTGTTGATAGTAACGATAAAATGGAGGGAAAGAATATGGTAAAAACAATGAAAATTGAGGGCATGATGTGCGGACACTGTGAGGCTCACACTAAGAAAGCGCTGGAAGCACTGGATGCTGTGGAAATGGCAGAGGTCAGCCACACAGAGGGAACTGCTGTGGTAACTCTAAAAGAGGAAGTCCCGGACGATGTCCTGAAGCAGGCAGTTGAGGAAGAAGGATATAGAGTAATTGAGATTTTATAGTATTATTTGAAAAAAAGTGCCCACGAAGAGACAACTGACTTTCGAGGGCACTGTTTCTTTATTACATTAGCTTTCTGAACAGTTCTTTCAGATCTTCAATGCTTGTATCCTTAGGATTTCCGGGTGCACAAGCGTCTGCAAAGGCTGATTCAGCCAGGAACTGAAGGTCTTCCTCCTTCAGAGCCTCAAGCTTTGTTGGAATACCAACGTCGATTGAAAGCTGCTGAACAGCATCAACTGCCGCCTTTCTGTATTCTTCAACAGACATTTCATCAACGCCCTTTACTCCCATAGCTCTTGCGATTTCGCGATACTTTTCACCTGTACATTCTGCATTATATTCCATGACGATTGGAAGCATCATTGCACATGCAACTCCGTGAGGTGTGTCATATACAGCACCCAGAGTATGTGCCATGGAATGAGCAATTCCAAGACCTACGTTTGAGAATCCCATACCTGCGATGTACTGGCCAAGAGCCATTCCGTCACGACCTTCCTTTTCATTGGCAACAGCGCCTCTTAAGGAGTTTCCGATGATTTCGATAGCCTTCAGGTGGAACATGTCTGTCATTTCCCATGCAGCCTTTGTTGTGTAACCTTCGATTGCGTGAGTAAGTGCATCCATTCCTGTGGAAGCTGTAAGACCTGCAGGCATGGAAGCCATCATATCAGGATCAACTACTGCAACTACAGGCATATCATGAGGGTCCACGCATACAAACTTTCTCTTTCTCTCAACGTCAGTGATAACGTAATTTATTGTAACCTCTGCTGCGGTTCCTGCTGTTGTAGGTACTGCTATGATTGGAACGCAAGGGTTCTTTGTAGGAGCAACACCTTCCAGACTTCTTACATCCTCAAATTCAGGGTTTGCGATGATGATGCCGATAGCCTTTGCAGTATCCATTGATGAACCACCGCCGATTGCGATGATGCAGTCAGCTTCAGCAGCCTTAAATGCTGCGACACCGTTCTGAACGTTCTGGATAGTAGGGTTAGCCTTGATATCTGAATAAATTTCGTAAGCAATTCCTGCTTCGTCAAGAACCGCTGTAACCTTTCCTGTTACTCCGAATTTGATAAGATCAGGGTCTGAACATACGAAAGCTTTCTTAAAAGCTCTTGCCTTAGCTTCTGTTGCGATTTCGCTGATTGCGCCGGCGCCGTGGTAAGAGGTTTCGTTTAACATGATTCTGTTTGCCATTTTGATTTCTCCTTTTCTGAATAAGTTATCATTACATCTTACATTGTCTATATTTTAACAATATCTGACGAAAATAGAAAGTTACAAAAAAGCAAAAGTGTAACGCATGGGTTAAATGAGCTTCAGCCTGCGGAATACTTCAGCCAGTTCAGCCGGCATTGCTTCGGTTAAAGCTTTTGCAAGCTCCTCAGGTGTCGCCTTTCTCTTACCCAGAACCCACTGCACAGTCATGTAAATCGATCCCTGACAGTACATTTCCAGCAGAAACTTCAACTCATCCGTCAGCTTTTCTCCTGACTTGGACTCAATTTTATCCGTATAGAACTGAGTAATCAGCTGAAAATCGTGGTCCCTCAGGCAGTTTTGCTCATCTGACTTGAAAGCGGCGCGGAAAAACAGCCTCTCCTCTGTAATATAATTAAACTTTTTCACCAGCCCTTCGTAGACCGTTTTTCCTTCGCCCATGTGTTCGAAGGATTTAAGCAGGATTTTATCAAAGTACCAGTTGATCAGATCATATTTGTCCTGAAAATTCCGATAGAATGTCTGCCGCGTCGTACCACAGGTCTCGACAATCTGCCTGACGGTAATCCTTTCTACCGGTGTCTCCCGCATGCACAACTTCATGGCGTCCGCAAGACGGTATTTCATCTGTTCCTGTTTCTCCGAGCGCTGACTCATTCTTTCCTCTCTTTCTTCTTTTCTATCAAAACCCACATAATCTTTTTCACAAGCATAACATTAAAATCTCCTTATGACAACATATCCTTGTTTTCACGGATTATCTGCATCTTTTCAGAGGCGGAAAAATCGGGTATAATAAAGTATCTGGAGATTTTGACAAATTACGGAATAAAGAACCCCAGAAAGGTGAGTGCACAATATGTATGTGGATTTTATGCTGTTTACATCGATAGCATTGGCAACCAACGTTGTCATTCTTATCAGGATAGCCAGTTCCAGGATAATCTATCAGGAAAAGAGCTTTATGACTCTTATTATTCTGGCAATCTGTCATAATGTTATAGACCTTTTCTGGGGACTGACTTATTTTGATAAGCTTGGAATGGGTCCTCTCGGATTGCAGATATCCACATCACTGTACTTCTGCTCCAATGCACTCCTGGCCTTTACCTGGTTTTCATTTTTATATAAAATGCTTCACAAGGACAGACAGGGCAGGCTTGTAACTGTTCTCTCTGTATTGCCTATGGCGCTGGTCATTCTGATGGTAATTGCCAATATCAGAACAGGCATGCTGTTTACAATAGGCGAGACGGTAGATTCCTATGCCAGAGGTGACTGGTATATAATCGAAAGAATCGGAACAACCGGATACCTGATAGTTATCTTCATGTGGTCAGTAGTCAGGTTCTTCGAGGCAAAGGAAAAAAGCGAAAGAAAAAGATATTCCATTATCACTCTGTTTGCATTGGTACCGATGGTGTTTGACATGCTGCAGGTGTATTTCGTTACCGTGCCGTGTACTTCCGTGGCATTCCAGATCGCTGTGATGATTGTATATGTCTTTATTTCGGTTGAGCGAAGCGAAAACGTGCTTCTCAGTGTTTCCGACAGACAGAAAAACAATATGAAGACAGCTCTGGCACATACATCTCAGTCATGGTATGAGTTTAATGTGGACAGAGACTGCATATATGACAGCAAGCTTTATATAAATAGGGATTATTATCGAAAACAGCCTGACCAGAATGAGGAGAAATACTCTGATTACTATGATTTCCTTGCCGGAAGAGTCTTCACGAAATATGCTCAGAGCTACAGGGAGACTTTCTCCAGGGAAAATCTTAAGGAGTGTTTTATGCGTGGTGACACTGAACTTTCGCTGCGTTACTGGATTACGGATTCTGAAGGAGAAGAGCTGTATATTCAGCAGAATATTATTCTGACTCAGGATGCAGTTACCAAGGACATTATAGGCTTCGCATATACGAGAGATATTACTGCTGAAGAAAGGCAGAAACGTGACATAGAGGAGAAGCTGGAAAAAATAAAGGCACTGAATACCCAGCTGGAAAAGCTTGGAGAGGAACAGGAACGACAGAACAGAATAATTGAGGAGGCCAGAGTTGCGGCAGAGGCTGCTAACAGTGCGAAGACTGCATTTCTGTTTAATATGTCCCATGATATAAGAACTCCTATGAATGCAATCATAGGATTTACCGACCTTCTGGATAAACATCAGGACGAGCCTGAAAAGAGAGCCGATTATCTGAAAAAGATTCAGGATTCAAGTTCGGTTCTGCTTTCAATAATCAATAACGTGCTGGAAATGGCCCGTATCGAAAAAGGAACAGTAGAGGTTGAAGAGGCTCCGTGGAGTGTGGAACAGTTTAATGATACCCTGCACTCTGTATTCCAGGAAATGATGGTTCAGAAGGGCATCGAGTTTACACGGCAGATAGATGTGGAACACCATTATGTTTTCTGCGATCCTATCAAGCTGCGTGAGGTTTTCATAAACATTCTGTCCAATGCCTACAAGTATACCGACAGAGGTGGAAAGGTAAATATGAGGGTGGAAGAAATACCTTCTGACAGAGCGGGTTACGGTATGTACAGGACTACGATTTCGGATACAGGTATAGGAATGTCAGAAGAGTATCTGCCACACCTGTTTGAGGAGTTTTCAAGAGAAAACTCCATGACTGACAACAAGGTTGAGGGTACAGGACTTGGAATGTCAATCGTAGAACGGCTGGTGGAACTGATGGATGGTACCATAGAGGTACAGAGCCGAAAGGGTGAAGGAACAACCTTTATCGTTACTATTCCGCACAGAATAGCTGAGAAATCGAATCTCATTGAGCACGACGGAGTGGAAATCAATCCTGAACTGTTCCGTGGAAGACGTATTCTCCTTGCAGAGGACAATGACCTTAATGCGGAAATCGCATTTGAGATACTGAAAGAGCTGGGATTCGAGACAGAACGTGCAGAGGACGGTCAGATTGCGGTAAACATGGTTGAGGTCGCTGGTGCCGGCTACTATGATCTTATACTGATGGACATTCAGATGCCGAACATGAACGGATATGATGCAACGAGAACCATCAGAAAACTGGAGGATTCTGAAAAGGCGGGGATACCGATTGTTGCTATGACGGCCAACGCATTTGAAGAGGATAAGAGAGAGGCTGTAAAAGCAGGCATGAACGGACATCTCGGAAAGCCGGTCAATGTCAATGAACTCATGAAGGAACTCGCAAGAATTCTGAAATAAACGGATATTTAAGAATATAAAGGAGATAAGGATTATGGACGCATCGGAGAAGCTGGAGCTCTTTACTGATGTGATAAAAACAACATCTGAGAGTCTGAACTACGGCATGATATATGTGGGAACGGACGGCCGGATTAAGGAATACAGTCCAATGGCTATGGAAATGATGGGACTGACTGTTCCAAAGGGAAACAGTCATCCCGGGGGAAGGCTGGAAAGCGGTGATATCGTTGTATTTCTGGACAATGATCTGGGCAATGACGATAAGATGACACCGGATGATCTTAAAGTACTTAACATAAGCAGTAAAGAGATAAGACAGGGAAGCGTTGTCCTTGCAATCGGTGTATATAACAACAAAAAGATTCAGCCGGTGTACAAGGCTTTCAACGAATATATTCCGGACAGTAAAATTGAACTTGTTCACAGATACCTGGGCTTCAGCATTGAAGCCTCTATTGACTTTGACAAGAGACGTATGAGCGTGGTTGTCAATGGTAAGGAATATTATATGGATTATCTGGAAAGCATCGGATATATGCTTGCGATAGAAGGAAGCACCGGGATTGTGAAGTTCTTTCAGGCCAAGGGCTACAGCTTCAGAGGCGAAGATGCAGGCCTGCTGCTGAGAGGCGGAGACTTTCTCGGAAAGAATGTGTCAGGACAGATGCAGGAACTGATACCGGCTATCGGACTGGAGGCCGGAAGCATTCTTATCGGCGATGAGATTCTTGACGCTCTGAAAGCTTTGATGGAAAGCGAAGATGGTGAACACCTTGAGGGTGTATACGAAATCTACAGAAGAATGGTCTACTGTCACCTGATAAGAATAAAGAAGAACAGTCCCTATGACGGAGTGTATATCTTCGTTCAGGACAATGAGGTGACTGAGAATGCAACCAGGCAGACCAATCCGCTTACAGCTGAGGTGGAGAAGAGGGCAAAGAGAAAATCGCATATCAGTAATGATGAGGGAGCTTCAGCCTTTGACGGTTTTATCGGAAACTCTCCGGCGATGGCAAAGGTCAAGCAGCTT
>JBJESZ010000082.1:0-34977 GCA_051883055.1 Emergencia sp. | reverse complement strand
AGCTTTTTCAAGGCTCTCAGCGATTTTTTACTTATTCAACTGTCAAACTCCCGAGAAGATGCATTACATGAACCTGTTCTGAACTTCAACCCAAGACAGGGCGTTACAAAGGAAGACATCCTTGACATCCTGAAAAAAGCATTCTAAACACTATCTTTTTTCGTAAGCACAGCTTTTTACTCGTCCTCATTTAGCTGTGCTTTTTTATTTTTTTGTGGTATAATTATTATGGTTTACTATGTTGAGAAAGCAGGGGGTTATATGAAGAATTCCACAAGTGATAAAATGAATAAATCAGTTATGTTGTCAAAGATGTCAACTGTAGTATCTGTTGTTGCAGCTGTCCTGGTAATGTGTCTTCTACTGTACCTGTGCTTCACCGAAAACCACAAATTAGACTACAGCAGATCCGAGGACGGAATTATTTCGATTGAAAAATATAACCTTCAGCAGATTAAGGATGAGAGTGCTCCGGCAGGGGTCGTTAATGAATATACGTTTACTCTTGATGATGAACTGAAGAACGATACGCACCTTGCATTTTATTCAGTGCATCAGTACGTGGACATCCATATTGATGGTGAACAGGTGTACAGTCTAAGGCCGAGAGAAGACTCTTTCATACATACCGTAGGAAGCAACTGGACAATGATTCCTCTTTACAGAGAGGATGCAGGAAAGAAGATTCGTATAGATATAACTCCTGTTTATGAGAGCTTTACCGACCGGAAGATTGAATTACTCATGGGTTCCAGACTGAAAATATTTGTTGACAGGCTGCTTAAGGATCTTCCGCAAATGATTATAAGTCTGATAGCGGCATTAGTGGGCATCGTCTTTGTCACAATCGCCTTACACAGACGGCTGCATGGAATTGAGGATGACGGCATGATGCTGCTTGGTATTTTTGCTGCAATGCTGGGAATCTGGCGATTTACAGATACACGATTCACTCCGCTTATTACAGCTGAAAAGCCTGTACTGACTTTATATATTTCTCTTTCAATGCTTATTGTAGGCATGCTGCCGCTGATAAAGGCGTTCAGCACACTGTATGACAGTTTTGGGAAAAAGATTCTGAACATTTACTGTATTGCCGCGGCTGTCGCTACTGTAGTACAGGTCATCCTGCAGATTTCCGGAAGCGCAGACTTCAGAGAGACACTGTTCATTTCACATATTTTTATTGCAGTAGGCGTGGCAATTCTGATATTCTTTTCTGTTCTGGAATGGATAAAGAAACCGGCAAAGAGGGAAAGCCTGGCATCGCCGCTAAGTATTCTTATTCTTGCCATAGGTGTAGTTACAGATATTGTGTTATTTTATATAAAGGAATCATCATCAAATCTTCTCTTTTCACTGGCAGCGATTCTGATCTGTATCACTGCGGCCGGTACAAAAATGCTGATACGCAGAGCAGAGCGGGAGAGGCAGAACGCGGAAAAGGACAAGATGCTTGCAGAAAAGGAGAGACAGCTTGTCGAAAGCAGAATTTCCACAATGATCAGTCAGATCAGGCCTCATTTTATATACAACACTCTTGGGAGCATAGAGCAGCTGTGTGAAATTCAGCCTGAAGAAGCGGCTAAACTGGTACATAACTTCGCTCGCTATCTTCGTGGTAATTTCAGCGAGCTGGATAATCCGGAGCCGATTCGTCTGACACAGGAACTGGAGCACGTCCGGAACTATGTCAGCATAGAGCAGGTTAGATTTCCTGATATGAAGATTGAAATAGAGATGAAGTCAAGCGATTTTCTCATTCCGGCACTGTCTGTTCAGCCTCTGGTGGAGAATGCCATTAAGCATGGACTTATGAAGCTGCCGGAAGGCGGTATCGTCTCAGTAATCTCTTATGAAACCGAAGACTGCTGTTGTGTAAGCGTGGAAGACAACGGAGTGGGTTTTGATGCAACGGTACTTATGGACGAGAAAAAGCATATCGGATTGAGGAACATAAGGGAACGACTGGAAAAAATGTGCGGCGGTACGCTGACCGTAAAAAGTTCACCGGGGCAGGGTACCCGTGTTCTGATTTCAATTCCAAAGGGGGCAAAATAATGATTGCGATTGCTGTTGATGATGAAAAGCTTATGCTGTATGCACTGGTAAAGGCGATAAAAGCATCACCTGATATAAGTGCTGTAGCCGAATTCACGTCATGCAGTAAGGCTCTTGAATGGGTTAGCGCCAATAATCCTGACGTGGCTTTTCTGGATATAAATATGAGAGGTATGGGCGGTATGGAGCTTGCCCAGAGAATACTTGAAATACGACCTGACTGCAAAATTGTATTCTGCACCGGCTATGAGAAATATGCGGTTGAGGCATTCAAGCTGCGTGTATCCGGTTATCTGATGAAGCCGGTTTCCGCAGAGGATGTGCAGGATGAAATCAACCACATCAAAGGTGTAAGGGCAAAGGAAAAACCGCTAACCGCGAAGTGTTTCGGAAATTTCGAAGTGTATTATCAGGGGGAAAAGCTGTCTTTTAAGCGCACAAAAACGAAGGAACTGCTTGCCTACCTGATCGACAGAAAAGGTGCCGGTGTCATAGCCAAGGAAATAAGTGCAAGATTGTGGAACGATGATGGTGACGATGAGAAAAAGCACAACTATCTGAGGCAGCTTCTGCTCGATCTGCGCCAGACACTTGAGGCGGCAGGCTGCAGCGATGTTTTCCATCAGTCGAGCTACAGCTATTATATTGATCCGGAAAAGTTTGACTGTGACTATTTCTCTTATCTGAAAACCGGGAATCCGGAATTCTTTGGGGAGTATATGACACAGTACAGCTGGGCGGAGGAAACCTGCGGTCTCCTCTGGAAAAAGAGCAAATAACGTTCTGATATCTGTAACATCTTTGTGATTACAGCATGGTATAATCACAAAAAGTATAAAAAATGGAGACGGCAATATGTTTGAAACATCTAAGGAAAGCATTTTAAACAGAATAAAGGACGCGCTGGTGGAGGATCGCTCAAGGCAGTCGCTTCTGTTCTATATTATCAATATTGTATTGTCAGCCATTGCTTTTGTCGTGACTGTAGTGAACTTCTTTGCGGAGGAGTACATATTCATGGCAGAGGCACTGGTTTTCTGCGCTCTTTTCGTATTAAATCTGTTCTTTATGATGTATTCAAAATTTAATAAAAAAATTGTTTTCTACATATTTGAAGCTGAATTGATGATACTGCTTGTTCACATGTTTATTAGCGGGGTGTACGATGGATTCAGCGTGCTGTGGACCTGCCTGATTCCGGGTCTTGCAATTCTTGTCTTCGGAATAAGAAACGGGAGCTTTTTTTCTGCAGCAGTATTCGCGATGATTGTCTTTCTCTTCTGGATTCCGGCAGGCAGAAGCCTGCTGATGTATTCCTATTCAGGAACATTTATGGTTGAATTTCCTTTTCTCTACTGTTTAATCTTTATTGTCTCGCTGATGGGTGAAATTGTTCGTAAGGAAACGAGGATTCAGCTTGAGAGGAGCAAGGAGGAATACGCACATCTGTACTGTATAGATCCTCTGACGGGATTAAACAATCGTTTCGGTATAGAGGATTTCATGAATGAGGCGCTGAGCGGCAAAAGCGAAGAGAGAGTCGCAGTCATAATGATGGATGCCGACGGATTTAAAAATGTCAACGACACCTATGGTCATGAATGCGGCGATGAGGTACTTAAAATGATTGCTTCCATACTTGGGAGAGTCATATGTGAACATTCGCGTTACTGCCGGTGGGGCGGAGAAGAGTTTCTGATAGTAATGCGGTGTGGTCATGATCCTGTGGAGACAGGTGAAAGGATACGCAGGGAAATCGAAGCTGCACACATAATGTATAATGGAAAAAAGGTTCAGGTTACAGTGAGCGTAGGCCTATGCATTCTGAAGGGTGCATCAGATGTTACAAACCATGATGTCGTTGATATGGCGGATCAGGCTATGTACAGCTCAAAGAACAGAGGTAAAAACAGGGTTACGGCTTTCATTGTGGATGAGAAGGGTCGATGTGAGTCGGAGGTTATGCTGTGAATAAGGTGGCACGTGAAGAAAAAAAATTTTTGATAAGTGTAGATGAGGCCATACGAATTTCTCACCGCCTGGAGCAGGTGATGAAAGGCGATCCTCACAACGGGACACATGGGTATATTATACGGTCTCTGTATTTTGATACCATTTATGACGGTGATTATTTTGAAAAGGTTGACGGTGTGGAAGTACGCCGCAAAATCAGGCTAAGATGCTACGATCCAAACGGCGAATTTGCAATGCTGGAGATGAAGCAGAAGCAGGGGGCAAATCAGCTGAAGCGGTCGCTGAGGCTGACGCGAGAGGATGCGATTCAGATTACAAGAGGCAATTATTCACCTCTGCTCAAGTATCAGGAACCATTTGCTGCTGAATGCTACGGGCTTATGAACTGCAGGTGTTACAGACCGAAGACCATAGTTCAGTATAACAGAAAGGCCTTTATTGCAAAGGAAAATAAAATCAGAATAACGTTTGACAGTAATATAGTATCTACGGAGAGCAGCTTTGATCTGTTTGATCCTGAACTTAACATGAATCCGGTGCTTGACAAGTACGATGTGGTGCTGGAGGTAAAGTTTAACGGATTTCTCCTCGATTACATAAGACGGCTTATAAATTCGGTCAACCGAAGTGAGCTGTCAGTCAGCAAATATGTTCTGGCAAGACAGAACGGATACAGGACCAGATTATAAGGAGGAGCTTTAAAAGGACTATGAGAGAGAAAATATACAGTTTGTTCACAAATCCCAGCGACATGACATGGGAGCAGATTCTTATGAATATTACCCTGGCTGCGGTTCTGGGTTTTTTCATTTTTATTTCCTATTTTATATCACACAGGGGAACTATTTACAGCAAGAAATTTAACGCATCACTCGTTATTCTGACAGTACTGACAGGAACAGTAATGACAGTTATCGGGAACAATATTGCACTGTCTCTTGGTATGGTCGGAGCACTTTCCATAGTACGTTTCAGAACTGCCATCAAGGATTCAAGGGACACTGTTTATATTTTCTGGGCGATAATCGTGGGAATATGCTGTGGTGTAGGTGACTATCTGGTTGCATCTATCGGCAGCGGTGTCGTTTTCGTGGTTATTCTTCTTCTTGACTGTATCAAGAGCGACAACCGTATGCTGTTCATACTGCGTGCGGAACGTTCCAAGTCACCTATGATTAAATCGCAGGTGTACAAGCTGTTTGACGGTAGAGCTGTTCTGCGTGTTGAGAATACAACGGACAGCTCTGTAGAACTGATATATGAGCTTACGCAGAAGATGATAAAGAAAGCGGAGAAAAAGGAGCCGGACATTACAGGAAGCATATATAAGATCGGCGGCATTGAATATGTTAACATTGTAATGCAGAACGACGAAATATCTAACTGATGGAGGATGCTTGAATGAAATACAAGACGGTGGGAATTATAGGCTGCGCCGTCGTGCTGATTGCGGGTATCATAAACTGGCATGCGGTCTTCAAGACGGATGAGGGAACGAGATATCATCAGCATCTTGAGGCACAGGAAAAGAAGCAGTGTACTCAGGATCACTCAGATGGTGAGCTCTGTACTCATCTCCCTCTGGTTTGCATTGATACCGGAGGAAAGACTATACCCGGTGCAATGGGAAGAAACGCTGAAAAGAAGGCAGCTGAGGCTGATGTCGCAGCAAACGGAACAGAAGAAGAGCGGATTAGTGCTCACATGTATATAGCGGACAGTGAAACTGAGTACAACCACCCGTCGGATGTGCCGACGGTATCAAGTGACATTCTCATTCATGTAAGGGGCAATTCATCCAGATTTTTTGATAAGCTGAACTACCGCATTAAGCTTGTGGATGAAAACGGGGAGAGCAATCCTCAGAGCCTGATAGGAATGGACACACATCACGAGTGGGCACTGCACGGACCATTTCTTGACAAGACTCTCATCAGAAATTACATGATGTACAATATCGCGGGTGAAATAATGGATTATTCGCCTAATGTGCGTTTCTGTGAACTTATGATAAACGGGGAATACATGGGAGTATATGTGCTGACTGAAATGATAGACGAGGGAAGTAACGGTGCAAGGCTTGAACTTGCGGTAGATGAGAAGAATGATACTTACACGGGATATCTGCTCAGGCTCGATAGGGAAGATTTTGACAGAACAGATAATTTGAACAGCTTCTCTTCATATACGATGCGTAAAAGTAAAGCACTTAAGCTGAATGTTGAGTTTCCGGGACCGACTATGCTCAATGAGGAAATAAAAAAGTCGATAAATGATGACTTTTCCCGTTTCGAGAAGTCATTGTATTCATACGATTACAACAATAAGGAGTATGGATATAAAAAATTTATAGATATGGATTCCTTTGCGGAATACTTTATAATAAATGAATTTACGGGGAATTACGACGCAGGTACATATTCTACATATATTTATAAAGATACAGACGGAAAGCTTAAGATGTGCGTCTGGGACTTCAATAATTCATGTGATAATTTTCAGGAAGAACCTCATTCGCCGGTTCAAAGCTTTCGGATGCAGAACAAGCTGTGGTTCAATATGCTGACAAAGGACGAGGACTTCGTGGAATGTGTTATATCCAAATATAAGTCACTGAGGAAGAGCTGTCTCAGTGATGAGTATATCAATGAATACATTGATGGTGCAGTAAAGTATCTTGGACCTGCAGTAGATCGTAATTTCGAAAAATGGGGGGATTCCTTCAGCAGCAATTCTCTGCTGAGGCCGGCAGAAAGAAATATCAGATCCTATGAAGATGCTCTGAAGCAGTTAAAGTTCTACCTGTTGAAGCGCGGAAAGTGGATGGATGAAAACATAGATTCGCTAAGACAGTTCTGTGCAGAATCGAAGGTTAAGATATATAACGAGGCTACAAACTAAACAGTGTTTGATCAGAATGGAGGTGAGGCGAGGTATGAAAAAGTTTGTTACTGTTATGCTTTGTGCAGTTATCCTTTTCACAGTCGCCGATATCCTTTACTATCGTGCAGGTGTATATATCGATCTTAATCCGGAGAAAAAAATTGAGACCTTTGTTAAAACACAGGACGACAGAATCCTTCTTAACCGTGGTGAAGGATTCCGGGAGTTTGAAATAAAAGGTGTGGATATGGGCTCAGGAATTGCGGGCGAATGGTCTACAGATTTTGCCGTTGATAAGGATACATATATGCGATGGTTCCAGTCTATCCAGGATATGGGGGCAAATACAGTTCGAATATATACTGTGCAGTCACAACCCTTTTATGAAGCCTTTTACGAGTATAATAAGGACAATCCCGATCCCCTGTATCTGTTACATGGTGTATGGGTGAACGACTACATTCAGAATTCGCATCGGGATGCATATGACCGGGAATTTTATGATAAATTTCTGGAGAATTGTAAAACTATGGTTGATGTAATCCATGGCAAAAGAAAAATCACTTTGGGCAAGATGGCTTCAGCAGGGCATGGTACTTACAAGCATGACATTTCACAATGGGTCATCGGTTATATTCTGGGTGTGGAATGGGAAGATCTGACGGTTGCTTATACGGATGAAAAATACGGTGATAATGAAAGATATAATTCCTATTCCGGAAAGTACATGTATACCTCAGAGGAAGCAACTCCTTTTGAGGCTATGCTGGCCAGAGTAGGCAATGAGACGATTGCCTATGAGAGCGAACGATACGGGTAGCAGAGACTGGTTGCTTTTTCTAACTGGCCAACAACAGACCCATTTGTATATCCAGAAGAAATAACGGAATACTTTAGAAAATGTGCCAAGGTGGATGTGGAGCATATTAAAACGACGGATAAGTTTATTTCCGGGCAGTTTGCCTCATATCACGTGTATCCGTATTATCCGGATTACCTCAGCTATATTGATAACTGGAAGGAGCTTAAGCTTTCTGACAAGTCTTCCTTTAAGACAAAAGACGGAAAGCTGAACACTTATCGAGCATATCTGTCTATGCTAACAAATCATCATACAATGCCGGTGGTTATATCTGAGTTTGGAGTATCTACCGGGCGTGGAATGGCACAGCGGGATTTGAATACCGGACGAAATCAGGGAAACATGTCAGAGAAAGAACAGGGACAGGCTCTTGTTGACTGTTATAATGACATCATGTCATCCGGATGTGCAGGAAGCTGTGTGTTCTCCTGGCAGGATGAATGGTTCAAAAGAACATGGAACACTATGTATGCCGTCGCTCTGACAAGAAATCCTTACTGGTCTGATTATCAGACTAATGAACAGTATTTCGGACTTCTGTCCTTTGACCCGGGTGATGAAGAGTCTGTCTGCTATGTAGACGGCGATGTATCCGAATGGAATGAGGATGATGAAGTCTGGAGTGAGGGGAGTTACTCACTTTCTATGAAATATGATGAGAAATTTGTTTATTTCCTCGTACATAAGGACGGACTTAGCTTCGAGACGGATACATTATATATTCCTGTCGATACCACACAGAAATCAGGCAGCAGTTACTGTAAGAATTACAATCTGCTGTTCGACCATGCAGCAGATTTTCTGATAGTTCTGAATGGGAGAGATAATAGCCGTGTGATGGTGCAGGAGCGTTATGAAAGTCTGCGTTCAACCTATTCTCAGAATGTGGATAACTATGATACATATGAAGCAGATAATGTTCCCGATGTGGATTCTCCACTGTTTGTGAACATAGACATGATTCTGCAGACCGCAACACCGCTGCTGTATAATGATTCAACGGCTTCGGCAGAGGTGTTTGAGACCGGAAAACTGCGCTATGGCAACGCAAATCCGGACTCCGATGACTTCGACTCTCTTGCCGACTTTATGGCAAGTGGGGATTATATTGAAATTAAGCTTCCGTGGCAGCTTCTCAATTTTGCGGATCCTTCAAAAATGGAGATTCACGATGATTATTATGATGGAAACTACGGAGTAGAGCACATAAAAATAGATGAAATGAACGTGGGAATCGCCACCGGCAGCAGAAGAAGATGCGAAATGAAGCCAATCAAGCTTAAGGGCTGGGACAAAAAAGTGACATACCACGAAAGACTGAAATCCTCCTATTATATTATGCAGGAGGTATGGGGAGGTAAGCGGGGCAAATGAGTATAGAGATAATGCTGTATATCTACCTTTTTATCTGCGCCTCCATGATTATTTTTGATATCGTAACTGCTTTCGTCCTGAGAAGAGAGGACAAGAGGGTGGTAAAGGTAAGTGAGGACTTCAGGGAAAGGGTAGATGAGCAGCTGAAGCTGATGAAATTAGGCAGAAATGTGGATGCTGATCATAAGGAATACCTGCTGAAAAAACTGAAAAGAGTCAGCAATATGACGGCCTTCGACAATATGCTTGAGGATGCCTACAAGGTGGATAGAGACTCCGTAAGACGGTATCTGTCACAGCTTGACAGCGTATTCATATCCCTGACAGACGAGTACAGCAGCAGAGATCAGATCGAGGCGGCATACTTTCCGTATATAATTAAGAAGTATCATCTCATCTCTGACAACCCTTCATCAAGCATTGTAGATGCTATGTTCCGGATGCTTAATGAACCTTATCTGTACAGCCGTGAAAACGCTATGCAGGCTCTTTATACGACGGGCGACTGCGAATGCATAATCAGGGCGCTTAAGTGTATAGACAGAAGTGAGTACTTCTTTCACAGCAAGCTTCTGGGTGATGGTCTGCTCAATTTTACGGGGGATGGAAAGGAATTATGCGACAGGATAATAGAGGAATTTGAGGATTTTTCTGTGGATATGCAGGTTACTCTGCTCAACTTCTTCCGGTTTTCTACAGGTGACTATACGGAGTTTGCCTTTTCACTGCTGCAAGATGAATCCCGAGATGATGAGATACACTATTCGTGCATACGATACCTGGGTAAATATCCTTATAAAAAGGCTTATGGCATGCTGTGCTTTCTCGCAGACAAAAGCAGTGCAGAAAAATGGCAGTATTCTGCAATCGCCTCCTCGGCTCTGGCAAATTACCCTTGTGAAAGGACTAAGGAACTGCTGAAAAACAACCTTTACAGTCCTAACTGGTATATAAGGTTTAATTCCGCAGAAAGCCTTGAAAAGATGGGTGTAACTTATCTGGAGCTGGTGGATATTATTGACGGAAATGACAGATATGCGGCTGAGATTCTGAGATACAGGCTGCAGAAGGAGAATATGAGGGAAAGGAGGAGCTCTGCTGTATGACAGAAGCGATAGATGTATTTCTAAAAGGTGTAGGAATTTTTTTCATACTTTATCTGATCGGGTATTCTACATTCCTCTTCCTGTCAGTAGTGGTAGGTTCTTCCGAGCTGTATAAGATTCATCGTCAGAAAAAGCTTAAGAACTTTCTGCCAAATGACTACTTTATCCCGGTATCAATTATTGTACCTGCATACAATGAGGAGATAACCGTAGTTGAGACTGTAAAGTCTCTTCTTAACCTGAATTACAGACTGTATGAAATTATCGTTGTCGATGACGGATCCAGTGACAACACTTCAATGGAAGTTATAAACGAGTTTTCCATGTATCCTGTTCACAGACCTATCCGGCGACAGGTAAAGTGTCAGCCTGCGGAGTTCGTGTACGAGACACATGAAACAAAGGTTCCTCTGACCGTAATCCGCAAGAAAAACGGTGGCAAGGCAGATGCACTGAATATGGGCATCAATGCAGCCAACTATCCTTATTTCATCTGCATGGATGCTGACTCTGTACTGCAGTATGACTCGCTTCAGAACATTGTTCAGCCTGTGCTTGAAAAGAAAAATGTTGTTGCCGTAGGGGGACTGGTACGTATTTCAAACGATGTGGAGCTGGAAAACTGCAGAGTAAAGAAATACAGACTTCCAAAGAATATAATAGCCTGTATGCAGGTCCTGGAATACGACAGGTCATTTCTGGCTTCGAGAATACTGTTTGACAAGTTCAACGGATCACTGATCATATCCGGTGCTTTCGGTCTGTTCCAGAAGGAGGTTGTTATAGCTGCAGGAGGCTATGACAGCAACACCATGGGTGAGGACATGGAGCTGGTGGTTAAGCTGCATGAATACTGCACCTTAAACAACATGGACTACAATATCTGTTATGCTACCGATGCCATATGCTGGACCCAGGCACCCGAGAAGCTGTCAGATCTGAAAAAACAGCGAAAACGCTGGCACCTGGGGCTGTTTCAGAGCATGTACAAGCACAGGAAAATACTCTTTAATCTGAAGTTCGGTGCAGTGAGCTTTATTTCATATATGTACTTTCTCATATATGAGCTGCTGTCACCTTACATAGAAATCTTCGGAGTATTTGTCACCTTGCTGGCATTTGCCGTGGATCTGATAAATGTACCGTTTATGATACTGTTTTTCATGATTTATGCTGTATTCGGAAGTATACTTTCTCTTACTGCATTTTTCTCAAGGATGTACACATCGAACCTGAAGGTTACGTTCTCCGATGCAGTAAAGGCATGCTTCCTGTGTCTGTTTGAAATTACAGTGCTGCGGTTTGTGCTTGCATGGGTTCGTGCTACTGCATTTATCGGATATCGTAAAAAAAAGCTGCAGTGGGGAAAAATAGAGCGAAAAAAAATCAACTTTAATTAACTGGAGAAATCGTCTTGAAGAGAATATTGAAAATTATTTCGGCGGCGCTATGCATATGTTTGCTGTCATCTGCAGCTGTCTCTGCTGAGGTGCTGACAGAAAAGTCAGGAACAGGATCTGCAGACACTGTATATGTAGCAGGAAATCCTGACCTGTATCCAATTGAATACTATGATGCAGAGTCAGACAGCTACAGGGGAATTGTTCCGGAGATGCTGAGCAGAGTATCTGATAATACAGGTATCTCATTCACATATGTATCGGCGGGCACGGAAAATGAACAGAAGAGGCTCTCACGCAACAATCAGGTGGAGATTCTTACCGCCGTTCTTTACGACGATGATGAATGCAGGCTGGAGGAAAAATACCCTGTTCTGACAGTTGAAGATGAAGCCGGAGAGAAAACCTACTGCATCGGATTTACCCAGATAGCTTCCGACGACATTAAAGAAGCTGTCAAGGCTGCTCTGGCACAGATTTCTGAAAAAGAAAAAACAGGACTCCTTATGTCTTACGCAATGACTAACAGGGCTATGCCGACAATCCGGTTTGTTTTCTGGATCTGTATATCATTTTTCAGTGCAATTCTTATATCACTTATCGTGGTTCTGATTGTGAGGAGGAGGAACCGCAGGAAGGAAAGAGACGTCAATCTGACAGATACTCTTACCGGAACCGGAAACGCAGAATACTACAATTATGCTTTTAACGGATTTATTACTGATCAGGTGAGAAATCTGTACAACGCGGCATATATCGCCTTTGATGCTGAGAAAACGGAAAATCTATGGGGAAAGTCCGTATGTGAAGACATTGAAAAAATCACTGCACAGCATCTGAATTCTGTATCTGAATCCAGCGAATACCTTTCACATTATGAAAAGGGTGTATTCATATTAATGTACCAGGCAAAAAGCTTTGAGGAGGCGGATTCCCGTGCAGGAAAGATTATTACAGGCCTCAGTGAATGCCTTAACGGTTATAACCGGGATTGGACAGGGATGTTCAACGAAGGTGTATGCAGACTATGCGATCATCCGGACAGCAATGCAGAGGCAACTCTGTACAATGCCAAGCAGTCATATATAAAGGCTAAGAATGATCATCTGGATTACTACATAGGCTCCAGCAGACAGGTAATGGAAAACAGAAGAAGAGCCAGACTATGCGCCCAGATGAGTGAGAGCATAGAAAAAGGTGAGTTCGAAATATACATGCAGTTCATAACTGAGAGCGAAAAGGGGGAAATCTGCGGGGCTGAAGTCCTTTCACGGTGGCAGCACAGTGAATACGGACTGCTGCGGCCTCATGAGTATATTGAACTGCTGAAGGAGACAGGAAAGATTGTTGAGCACGATTATCACGTGTTCAGGAATGTGTGCAGTCAGCTGGAACGCTGGAGCGGCCAACCGTATAAAAGGCTGTTCCTTACATGCAATTTTACAAGAGCATCCGTTTCACGAGAGGATTTTGCCGAAAAAATTCGTGAAATATCTGAAAAATTCAGCTTTGATCATAAACGTCTGGTAATTGAAATTACAGAAGATTCGGTGGCAGATAATCTGGAGGTGGTATCCTCAAATATCAGGCAGTTAAGTGAGATGGGATTCAATATCGCCATAGATGACATGGGAGCAGGGTTTTCTTCCCTTGCAGATCTGTATGATAACGAAATAGATGTGGTTAAGATTGAAAGAGATTTTCTTGTCTCATGCAGCTCTGAACGACGTCTGAAAATGCTTCAGGACATTATTACTCTGGTTCACAACACAGGTGCCCGGGTAATATGTGAAGGTATAGAATTCAAGGAGCAGCAGGAAATGCTCTACAATATCGGCTGCGACATGCTGCAGGGATTCTACTATTCACGAGTTCTGCCTCTTTCAGAATGTGAAAGGTTTCTTAGTCTGAACCATATAACCGAAAAGAAGATTCTGGGAAAAGATAAGCCCCGCGAATAAGAGCATAATTCGAGGGGCTTTACGCATATCATTTTAAAATCAGTCTGCAACTGCATCATCAGGAACTGTGTGATTCCTTATCCACTCGCACCAGTCCTTGTAATACCTTGCAAGAAGGTGAGCACTGTCTGATGAGTACTTCGGATCAAGTGCACCGTTTTTGTCATCAAACCGCTCGTTTGCATCTATATAGAATATGTGCCTGTTATCAGCAAATTTTTCTGTTCGTCTGTTAAGTGCGTCTATCCTTTTGTTGTTAAAATATTCATCCGAATCAGACCTCTCTTTGGTAATATGCAGATTGCCCTGAATGTAGATTACTGCATCAGGCTGTGCATTCCGTATATAACCGATGAGCTTTTTATATGCGGATATTATGGAATCCCTAGGATATCCGAGCTCGTTTATTCCCAGCATAACGTATATTTTTCCGTACTGCTTTTCGTCGAGGAGATCCTTAAGACCGATATTGCCAACGCCCTTGACCTCAACCTTATCCTTGAAAATGTCTATTGATGTCATTCCGGTCGAGCAGAAGAAATCCGACTGTGTGAAATCCCCATACTCGAAAATTCCCATTGTCCTTGAGTCTCCGATGAAGAGGGCATCTCTGAAGTATCCTTCAGGAGCTTTTACAAGCGCAGGAGCCTCCGCCCTCGGACCTTTTCCGCTGCCTCCACGACCATCAGGCAGGAAAGGACTTGCAGGGGTTTTGTATGGCACTCTGCAGCTCAGTTTCAGAGGTCTGAACGGAGAAGCCGGCATTGGGAATTCGTGTTTCAGAGCAGGATTCATTAATTGAGCAGAAGGTGCAGTATTCTCTTTGTCTCGCAGATGATTGACTCCACTGAAGACTGCCGGAACAATCAGACAGCTCAATAAAAATATAATTACAAAAAATCTTGAAAATCTGTTTTCGTTTATCTTAGTCATCTTCGCAGCCCTCCCCTAAAATCTGAAATACAGGAACGGGTCGTTCATGCCTATGTACAGGCAGTACACCGAGCCCCAGAAAATAGCCAGATATACGGGAATTTCCACATAGTGGGTTTTGATGGCGGCAAAAAACCTCTCCGGAAGCCTTGTGGAGAACAGAAGCCCTGCGGCGAGAACGAACTTGAAGTCCAGAAGGTTTTTCACAAAGTCACCGGCGAACACGTTGACCGGACCGTTTCCAAAGAATGGGAAAAGTCTGCTGAAGTAGACACCCAGCTGGCTGAAGTCGGTGATGGCGAATATGCACCAGGTGAGAGGTATCAAAACCACCATATATGCATGTCCCGCCAGAGGATGCGAATTCATGAAGCCGCCAATGAACAGCTTTTCTATGAGCATAATTGCAAACAGCAGAACGCCCCACAGAACGAAGTTCCAGGCTGCGCCGTGCCATAATCCTGTAAGCGCCCAGACAACGAACAGGTTGAATATCCATCTCGGTCTGCTTACTCTGTTACCGCCGAGAGGTATGTATACGTATTCTCTGAACCAGCTTCCAAGAGTGATATGCCAGCGACGCCAGAATTCGGTCATCGTCAGAGATGTATACGGGTGGTCGAAGTTCTTTGGAATATTGATACCCAGCATCTTCCCCAGTCCTATGGCCATCAGTGAGTAGCCCCAGAAGTCAAAGTAAAGCTGGAATGAGTAGGCGATTATTCCCAGCCATGCCAGCTTGGTGGAAATGCTGTCATAGCCGATGGTTCCGACCTGCGTCCATAGTGCTCCTACCTGGTTGGCTATGAGAACCTTCAGACCAAGGCCGTATACGAACTTCCTTATACCTTCAGCAAAGGTATCAAAAGAGAAGCATCTCTGCTTCTGCAGCTGAGTGCTTACCTCATTGTATGTAACTATCGGTCCGGCGATGAGCTGAACGAACATGCTCACATAAGCTCCGAAGGTGATAAAGGATGTTTCTGCCTGAACCTTTCCTCTATAGACATCTGCCAGATAGGAAACCATCTGGAAGGTGTAGAAGCTGATGCCGAGAGGAAGAATCAGACCGAGATTTGTGTTGAGAATAAAATCCGCGTATTTAAACAGGAAAAGCCATCCGAAGTCGTATATCAGGCCGATAACAAGGGGAACAGTTTTTCCAAACCGTCCCCCGCAGATTAGCAGACCGATAATATAGTTTACCGCGATGGAAGCTACAAAGAGCAGTATGTAATATGGCTGTGATACTGCGCCTACTGAATAGAAGGCGATGCTTCCTGCAAAAATAACTGCATTCTGATATTTCTTTGGAACAAGATAATACACCAGCAGTACAGCCGGCAGAAACTTAAAAATAAAATCAATGCTTGAAAAAACCATTTCTAATCCCTATCCTTTAAAAATCTCTATATATATTAGACATTTAAAAACCCTAAAAAGTTTCAGCCAGATCGCTGAAGTTTAAAAAAAATTTTAAACACTTTCTAAGGTCTTATATTGTGATATTTGTCTAGTAGTAGAAGCCGGTACTTTCATCGGAGTACTCAGCCACTCTGGCCGAATACGCGTCCATTGCTGCTTCTTCAAAAATGATGTCACAGTCTGCTGCTCCGCATTCAGCAAGAATATATCCGGCAAAGGTCGGATTGAGTACAAGCAGGGGTCCTATAACGTATGTTGCCATGAAGTTGTTTACCCTGATTCCTTCTTCCTTTATGTCGGGATTCAATCCCGGTCCCCTCAGAGTATGGAAAAGTGGAGAAGGTGAAGCTCCATCATTCCAGTAGGAATGGGTAAACTGACTTTTGAATCCGACAATCTTTATTACATCACCGGCATCCGCGCCGCTGATGAAGTCGCCAAGATAAAGTGAATTGAAGCGGTTCATCATATCCCTTTTAGTTGTAAAATGGAAAATATCCAGTCCTTTTACGACTGTTCCGTCCTTGTCTGTGATTTTTTCACCGAAGACCTCAAGTGCATTTCCGGTAATGAGGAAGTGTGCACCTGATGAAATAAGCTCGTTTATTCTGTCCTTATATGAGGAAAGCTTTTCGATAACCATTTCCTGAGCTTTTTCTGACATTGTACCCATATAAATCAGGTCAGGCTTTTCTGATGCGAACAGCGGCTCATCGTTCAGGTTTGTCTCGATAAACTCGGCATCCGGGCAGGATTTTCTGATCAGCTCCATATTGAACAGCTCGCCGTACAGGTTGCATATCTCAGGAAAAAGAATTTCTATTTTCATTTTATGCTCCTTTCTATGCGTTCAGCGACCTTGTATCCTAAAGTGATGGAATCTGTACCGTACAGGACGAAAATGTTGTCATTTTCAAGGTACTTAAGCTGGTCAGGTGAGTCAATTTCCTTATCGGTATATGATATTTTCTCGTCAGGAACACCGGCGAGCAAAAGTCTGTAACGGTAGTCCTTTACTCTCGGACCGCAGACGACGATATTTTTTATACTGTCATTGTTGAGAAACTCAAAATCGCAGTCGTAAAGCCAGCATATGTTTTCCGACCAGTGGACGGCATCATCCTGACAGCTGTTCATAATGATAATCTCCTTGGTTCCCGGAGTCTGTGCGATATATTCGAAAACTCTGGAGCCTGCAAAGGCATTTTTATCCTTTGCCAGCATCATGTGAATCTTTTTATCCTTCACTTCTCTGATATCGTAACGTGTTCCCACGATGTTCATCTTTGCAAAGAATTCCTGAATCTTCTCTCTGGAATAGCCAAGCTCGCGGAAAAGCGCAACTGCAGATACTACGTTGTAGATGTTGTACACGCTGTCGTTAAGCAGTCTGTATGTGGCTGCTTCACCATCTTGACCGTCTTCTCTCACCTGTATGGTCATAGCACCCAGATCCACGCTGCATCCGGCATAATCATAATCCGGAGCCTTGAATCCGCAGTGAGGACAGTAAGCACGTCCGATGTGACTGTATCTTACATATTCATATTCAAGCTTGTGTCTGCACTCAGGACAGATCTGGAAGTCCTGAATAAGATTATCACATACGTTCTTATCGCCGGGCATCTTTTCAATTCCGAAGTAAACTCTTTCATTTTCCGGAGATACATTGGAACAGATAAGATCGTCGGCGTTAAGGATAAGCTTTGTTTCCCTGGGAATATACTTTGTAAGTATCCCCTGAATGTATTCGGGATGACCGTTTCTCATTATAGAGTCACGTGACAGATTAGTTATAAGCATATAGTCCGGCCTCAGATAAGGAAAAATCCTGAGAGCCGAGCGCTCATCAACCTCGAAAACACCCATATCCAGCCTGCAGCGGCCTGTTATTGTGGCATTCTGGATAAGGCTTGTAGCTATTCCGGAGTTGATGTTAGATCCCATTCTGTTGTTTACAACTTTCTTGCCGTCCATGGCCAGAGCGTCCAGAATCATGTTGCACGTTGTTGTTTTGCCGTTAGTGCCTGACACAGCGACAACCTTCTTCGGTTTTCCGATATGCTTTATGAAATCGGGGCAGATTCGAAGTGCCAGAACACCGGGAAAGTTTGTACCGTTGTGACGGGTAATCTTAAGTGCGATGATGGAGAGCTTTGCTGCGGCAAGTGCTGCTAAAAATCTTAGTTTATGCATTGTTTCCCCTTTTCTGTCTGTTATTTGTCTGAACTCTTAATATTCGAATTCCGGAATGTATTTCTTGATTGTAGGCATGATACCTATGCCTCCCGGAGTCTGTCCAGGAAGCTGCCAGAAGTCGTGAGCACAGTAGTTGTTTCCTTCAATTATTGCAGGACCGTCAGGAGTAAGAGCAACGTCCCAGCCCACATATCGCATCTGTGGGACTACGAGAGCTGCCTTTTCCGCAAATCTGAGAGCCTCTACAGCATACGGAACCTTCATTCCTACAAGAGGTGTGTGGCTGTACGGATGTTCAGTATAGTGACGACCGGCTGTGGTATCGCCGGAGTGGGCAGGATACAGGAATTCTCCTGTCTCCAGATCCACAGGTCCGTGGAGTCCGTAGTTGTCTACAACTCTGCCGTTGATACCCATCTTGAATACTCCGTAGATTGCGTGAGCTTCTCCCTTAGCGTCAACCAGAGTAATGATTCTCATGGTATTTGTTGAGAACGGATAGATTTTATCGATATCAGGGTGATTTTCGATTACATCTTCGAGTGTAGCAAAGCCTTTTTCTTTTACATAGCTGTAGAATTCCTCTCCATCCTTAAAGTTTTCGGTTATCAGCTTTTCTGCGCCGATACCACATGTGAGGTCTTTCATTTTACAGAAGATTTTCTTTCTTGTATTGAAGAAATTAATTACATCCTCTTTGGAAGCTGTTTCCATGTCAATGCATTCTCTCTTGATGAAGTCCTTGAATTTTTCATTGAACTCGTTCTTATTGTCGAAGAAGTGAGCGTAGTCGTGGTCATTCATAAACATGATGAATTTCTTGCTTCTGAAACGAGTCATGTATGTGTCTCTCTGCTCCGGCTTGAGATTCCAGAACTCAAAGATGACGTAATCGTTATAGCCTGCACCGTATTTTCTCATACAGCCCAGGATATCAAAAAACAGAAAGACTCTGTTCTTTCCTGAACGCTCATGTGCGGTGTTTAACACCTTGAAAAATTTGCCAAAACTGGCTTCTCTGAATACTCTTAAATAATACTGAAATTTATTCTCCATAATAAATTACCTCCAATCTGAAACAATATTTTATTATAGCTTTATACTGACATATTTGTCAATGACAAGGCCTTTTCTCAAAGTCCGAATTTCTTTATTTTTCGATAAAGTGTTGCCAGGCTGATATCAAGTTCAGCGGCAATACTCTTTTTTGCTTCCAGCGTAGTGCCATGTTCATTCAGCAGCGCAGCCAGCTGTGATCTTTCTGCCTCGAACAGGGGGTTAGGACGAGCCGGAGCCCGGTCTGTATCCCGAAATGCGCGGGCTTCTGTCCTGACCCAGTGAGGAAGGGCGGCGGCGGTGATTACCGTTCCCTCGGGAGTATAGTTTATTGCATACTCTATTGCATTTTCCAGTTCGCGAACATTTCCCGGCCAGTCATAGGTCTGAAGAAGAGAAAGAGCCTCATCCGAGATGCTGTCAATCCTTCTGCCCAGTATTTCTGAGTATTTGCGACACAAATAATCGGTAAGGAGAGGTATGTCATCCCTGCGTTTTCGCAGAGGCGGGATTGTCAGCGGGATAACGTTCAGACGGTAATAAAGATCTTCACGGAAGGTTCCTTCCTGCATCTTCTCCAAGAGATTCTGATTGGTTGCCGCTATTACTCTTACATCTACAGGAATCTGACGGGCAGAACCGATATGCTGGATGTTCTTTTCCTGAAGAACTCTAAGGAGCTTTATCTGAAGACTGACAGGCATATCGCCGATTTCATCGAGAAAGATTGTTCCGCCGTTGGCAACCTCAAACAGTCCGGGTTTGCCGGATGAACGCGCGCCTGTAAAGGCACCTCCTTCATAACCGAAAAGCTCGCTTTCAAGAAGTGTATCGGGGATAGCCCCGCAGTTAACCGGAATGAATGGTGCATTGCTTCTCAGACTGCTGTTATGTATAGCTCTTGCGAACAGCTCCTTGCCTGTTCCGCTTTCGCCGGTTATGAGCACTGTAGACGGACTCTTTGCAATCGCAGCGGCTCTGATTTTGACCTCTGAAAGTGAAGGACTTTCGCCTATGATACCGGAAAATGAAGAATCGTTTTCATTGTTCATCAGACGCTGGGCTATACGGAAAAGATTTTCGTCCGTATTGAAGGATTCCACAGCTCCCAGAATCTCGTCACCCTGACGGACCAGACTGACGTTGCTCACAAGGTGTATCGGAACACCTGCTGAGCTCTGATATACCGCATTGGCTTCTATTATGTCTGTTCTTCGTTCTAAAGCATCTGACAGCAGTGAAGCAGGAATTATATCCTTAATGCAGCACCCTATAGCCTGCTTCGCCGGTATGCCCAGCTTTTCACTGGCAGATGTGCTGAAGCTGGTTATGATGCCGTCTGCACTGCATGCTATAATACCCTCGTGAACAGATGAAATTATGGTCTGCAGGTATTCGTTTGTGTGCCGCAGAGTATCCTGAACCTTCTTCTGCTGTATGCGGTTGGCGAGGATTTCTGCCATTTTGTTTGTGAACTTCATGAACGAGTAGCTGTTGAGCAGTATCCTCTGCTTCTGTTCTTCCGTGAAAGCTGCAAGGCTGATTACACCGTAGCACTTTCCTTCGAGAAGAATAGGGTAATACAATCCGGCAGTATAGAAACAGTGCTCCCTGTCATTACAGTCAAGGCAGAGCTGGTTTTCTCCGGGGTCAGACAGTATCAAAGCTCTTTTCGTCTCGAATACGTGACGGCATATTCGGGAGTTGGCTTCTGTCCACACTGTATCAGGATCCTGAAATACACAGCTGGTGGAACCTGCAACCTCCCAGTCATCATCTATTATTTCACTCTCAACCAGCAGTGCCTGGGATATAACATCTGCAAACTGCTGAACCTCGTCTTTCATTTCTGAAAAATAACCCATGAGCATCCTCCTGTTTTATCGTTTATTATATTCTCATTATATCCTGCGAATTATCGGAAAACTATGACAATATTTCGCAATTATGAGAATAAAATGAGAAATATTTAAAATGACTATGGCTGGAAGATATGGAATAAGCCGATTCTTTGCCTTTGTATAGTATGGCACGTTTCTTGCGGTAATAAATGTGTATAAAAGATAATTTAATTTATAAAGAGGAGGACGCAGAAGTGAATGATACGTTGAAATATTTCACCCGAATGGGTGACGGCAGCGGCGTCTACATGACAGAGGAGGAAATACGGCGGGATATTGAAGAAGGTGTTGCCGATGCAGTACGCCGCGGTAAAATAGAGGCCCTTACAGAGGAAGAAAAGGAGCAGCTGTATAATATCGTAATTATGGAAGGAAATGTTGTCGGTGTAAAGCGCGGGCAGGAGGTAGTTTCCACTTCCGATTCAGGATGCTTTAAGATAAACTATCAGGCACATGTTCCAATCGACAGGTCGACTGCAGTTATTGTAAATGAGAGAATTCTCTGCATGGATTCTGTTGATATCGGAAACATCGACTACAGCTACAAGACAGTAAAGCCTATACTTCATGATGAGGCAAAGGTCATGGAACTGGCTCAGAGTCAGGCCGTGATACCGGTTCTTTACGGCGGGATGCCCGATCTTGGAAGATACACCAAGCCTGACGGTCCGGTGGAAAACTGGTCAGAGCTTCTGCCCCAGGGCAAAATGGCTGAGGCTCAGGCGGCTCAGGAGGAGGCTGTGCAGCACGCTGTGAAGGATATGGTATACATCGCAAAGGGCATGGCAGCGGCCGGTGCTGACGGTATGAATCTGGATACCAGCGGAGCATCGGGGGATGCTGACTTTCTGGCGGCTTTGATAGCCACGGAAGAAATCAAGAAGATACTCCCCGACTTCGGAATTGAAATCGGCATGGCGGGAGAATTTGTAATGGGAATGCACGGCAAACTGAAATACGACGGAAAGCGTCTTGCCGGCATGTATCCTCATCAGCAGGTTAAAGTTGTTGAAAAGGCCGGAGCATCAATTTTCGGACCTGTAATCAACACAAACTGCAACAAGTCCTTCCCATGGAATATCGCACGTGCGGTTACATTCATAAAGGCCTGCTCACAGGTAGCGGAGATTCCGGTACATGTGAACGTGGGTATGGGCGTAGGCGGTACACCGATGTCATATGTACCACCGACAGACGTTACATCAAAGGCGGCAAAGGCTATGATAGAAATCGGCCGCGTCGACGGATTGTAGATAGGCTCAGGCGATCCGTTCGGAAATGATGCAACTCAGTCGATAGCTGTATGCATGGGAGGCATCCGCAGCGCCGGAGATCTGGTACTGCGTATGCAGCTGGCTAAAGGCATGCGGCTGCCTGAGGCGAAAGCTTACGTTGCAGAAAAGCTTGGTGTAAGCACAGATGAACTTTCTGACTGCTCTGTAATGCAGGATGTCCGCGAGGAGCTGGACATCGGATGCAGTATGCCGTCAGACAAAGCTGCCAAAGGAATGGAGGCAAAGTTCAGAATCGCCAAACTTCTGGATATAAAGATAAACTCAGTAGAGAGATTTAAGGAGAAGACCGGTTATGGCATTTAAATTCAGCAAAGAAAAAAGAGGGTATCACATCCTGGAGGATCAGGGTGTTGTGGCTATCCACGAAGCGACAATGAAGCTGATGGGAGAGTACGGTGTGCGTATCTTCGGTCAGGAAGCAAAAGAAATATATGAAAAAGCCGGATGCAGTGTGGACTATGATACCAATATGGTAAAGTTCCCTAGAGAACTGGTGGAATGGGCAATAGAACAGGCGCCGGGGCAGTTTACAATGTACGGACGCGATCCCAAAGACGATTTCGTACTGGGAGACGGTACAGTTTCCTATACCAGCTTCGGTACAGGTCTGCAGATGTTTGATCCGGAGAACGGTGAAATACGAGATACAACGACAAAGGATCTGGAGGATTTTGCAAGGTTTGTGGATGCAATACCGGAAATCAATGCTTTTACGACAGCTGTGGCTGCACAGGACGCGCCGGGGAAGCTGAAGGATTTCTATGAGGCGGATGCTATTTTCAGAAATACAACAAAGCATGCTATTCTGGATGCAGAGAACGGACACAACGCAAGAGCGATAATCGATATGGGTATTGCTATTGCAGGAAGTGAAGAGAAGCTGAGAGAAAGACCTTTCTTTACCCTGTGCATGTGTCCTAACAGTCCGCTGGAGATACATGATGGGGCATCTCAGGTTATCATCGAGACTGCTCGTGCAGGTCTTCCTGTAAGCATTCTGTCTATGGGACTTACGGGAGGAACAACTCCGGCAACTCTGTCGGGAACCTTCGTTGTAACCAATGCGGAAATTCTTGCAGGTATCACTCTTGCCCAGCTGGTCAATCCGGGTAATCCGGTTATTTACGGAAGCTCAACGACAGTTATGGATATGAGAAGAGCAACTTCTCCTGTAGGTGCACCTGAGCACGGTATGTTCGGTGCAATGGTTGCACAGTTCGGCGACTACTATGATATCGTTACCAAGGTTGGAGGAACATAGGCTGACAGTAAGGTTATGGACGTACAGATCGGCCACGAAAAGACTCTGACAGGTCTGATGCCTGTTCTTGCAGGAACAGATCTTATCTACGGTCTTGGAATGATTGATATGGGAATGGCTGTAAGCTTCGAGCAGTTCCTTATGGATGCTGAGTTTGTACGTATGTTTAAGCGTACGGAAAAACCTGTTGAGGTTGATGAAGATGCCCTGGCGCTGGATGTAATCAAGGCCGTAGGACCGGCCGGAAACTTCCTGAGCCAGAGACATACACTGAAGCATATGCGCGGAGAGATTTCCGATGCAAGGCTTATCGACCGCAGAATGAGGGAAAGCTGGGAAAAGGACGGAGCAAAGGACATGCCGCAGCGTGCGAGAGAAGAAGCGTTGAGAATTCTGGCTGAGCACCGCCCTGAGCCGCTGAGTGAAGAGGTTCAGCAGAAGCTGCATGATATAATCAAAAGGGAGGAAGCTTTGTTATGCAAATAGAGATTAAGGTTTTTTCCGAAGAAGAGAAAAAGCTGGTGCACCAGCGGACTATGGAAATATTAAGTGAGACAGGCATCTGGGTTAAGAGTCCTGTTGCATTTGACGCCCTCAAAAAAGCAGGTGCGAGAACTGATGACGATAAAAGAATCGTTTACTTCACTGAGGAAATGGTTCATAAGGCTCTTGATGCCGCACCTAAATCATTCACGCTGGGTGCAAGAAATCCGAAGTATGACTATCAGGTTCCATCTACGGAAAGCCGTCACCTCATGAGCGGAATCTGCACGAACATATATGACATATATACAGGTGAAAGAAGAGAATCGCTGAAGAGTGACGTTGTTAGTGTGGGACGAGTTTTCCAGCATGCAGAAACAGGAATAGCCTGCTGGACAGGCTGCAGCGCTTCTGATGTGCCGGAGAAAACCCACTGCCTTCACGAGATGGCTGCTATTATATCCGGAACGAGCAAACACGTGCAGTTTGAACTGAGCAATACTTATGAGGCAGCATATGCGGCACAGATTCTGGAGACCGTGACCGGAAGCCGTGAAGAGGTTATTCGCCGCAAGATAGCTTCTGTGCTGTACTGCCCGGTATCGCCACTGACTCAGGATAAAAACATGCTGGAGGCATACTTAGCTCTTGCAGATTATGAAATCCCGGTTAATATTTATCCGATGCCGATGATAGGACTTACATCTCCGGCTTCGATTTTCTCTACATTATGTCAGATTAATGCAGAGGTGCTGTCTGCAATCGTAATTTTTGAGACTGTACATCCGGGCTGGCCGGTGATTTACGGAGTGGCATCCGGAATGGCTGATCCAATCACAGGAGAGTACGTTAAGAGCGGAGAGGCTGCTCTGGTGAGTCTGGGTGGAACTGAAATGGCACGCTTCTACGGATTACCGTGTGCAGTGACAGGCGGAGGAAGCTTTGAAACCATGCCGACATATCTGGGCAGGGCCGATCTCATTGACGGTATCGGAACAACTGATAACGGAATGGCTGTAAGTCTGGAAATGATTCTTACAGAGGATGAAATCGCAAAGCGCTGTCTGCGTATCGGAAAAGGTATACGCATAGGCAGCGATACAGACCTTACCGAGGATATCAAAGAGGAGGGACCCGGAGGAACATTCCTTGCGCATAAGTCCTCCATGAAGAATTTCCGTAACCCGGATGAAATGTATTATTCAAGGATGTTTCCTGCAAAGCTTAGAGCCGCAACATATGAAAAGCGTGACAGTCTGGAGATTGCAAGAAAAAAAGTACGTGAAATTCTTGAAGGTCCTGTTACAGATGCACTTCCTGATGAAATACAGGAGAGAATCGATGCCATCTGCGCAGAAGCAGATGCAGGACTGTAATAATATAATATAATCAGATGTACGACGCCGTACCTGCACAGTGAATCAGAACGCTGATTAAACGCAGATGCGGCGTTTTTCAGTAAAATTTCTTCACAAAGCGGTGCACAAACATTCCGAAAACTATTGACAAAAACATGTTAATAAGGTATCATTAATTTAGATTTAGAACAATTCTAATTCTAAATTTTTACGAAAGAGGAACTTATGACTAAGTACGCAAAAGGAATTCTGGAAATCGTGAATAGCTCTTACTGTCACCCGACAGCTGAGGATATCTATATTGAAATGAAGAAAGGTTATCCGAAGGTTGTTCTTGCGACAGTATACAACAACCTGAACCAGCTTGTTGCAGACAGAATGGTAAGAAGGATATCTATGGAGGGTTCACCGGACAGATATGACCGTGCGGAGGACAGACATGATCACATGATATGCAGAAAATGCGGAAAGCTGTCAGATATAAGATTGCGTGATTATTCTGAAGAAATTGCGGATAAACTAGGCGAAGGAGAAATATCATATGATTTGAAGGTATTCTACCTTTGCGAGGATTGTAAATAATAAGGAGGAAAAAGAATGGCTAACAAATACGCAGGTACACAGACTGAGAAAAATTTAGAAGCTGCTTTTGCAGGCGAATCAATGGCAAGAAATAAGTATACTTATTTCGCATCAGTTGCGAAGAAGGAAGGCTTCGAGCAGATGTCAGCGATATTCCAGGAAACAGCAGATAACGAAAAGGAGCACGCAAAGATGTGGTTCAAGGAACTTAACGGTATCGGAAACACTTCTCAGAACCTGGAGTCAGCTGCAGATGGAGAAAATTACGAGTGGACAGATATGTATGAAGGCTTTGCCAAGACTGCTGAAGAAGAGGGATTTCCAGAGCTTGCTGCAAAGTTCCGTCTGGTAGGAGCAATCGAGAGACATCACGAAGAACGCTACCGCAAGCTTCTTAACAACATTGAAGCTAAAGAGGTATTTGAAAAGAGCGAAGTTAAGGTATGGAAGTGCAGAAACTGCGGACATATCGTTATGGGCACTGCTGCACCTGAGGTTTGCCCTACATGCAATCACCCACAGAGCTACTTTGAGCTGAACGCGGAAAATTATTAAAATATAATAACAGAATTAAACTGAAAAGAAAAATACACCGGCTGAAACAGGCAGGCGAAACAAACTACAGGAGGATTAGAAAAATGACAGTTGTATCAAATGTTGCAATGAGCAATCAGGAAAAGCAGGCATACGTAGATTATATCACAGAGAAGAACGGCAGAAAGCCAAAACACGTTGAAGTTACAGTTGATGGAGATTACGTTGATCTGAAGTATTATCTGGAGGATGTTCCTTTCGAGAGAATCAGACGAATCACAGGATACCTTGTAGGAACTATGGATAACTGGAATGATGCAAAGACAGCCGAAGAGAAGGACAGAGTAAAGCATTCCATCGGTGGTTGCGGAGCAATGGAGTGCCTGTAGAATACCGCCTGTATAGACAATGCGTGTAAAACAGAATAAAGACATAAAAAAGGAATCTGCCCGGAAAACAGATTCCTTTTAAAATTTCATTTATTGCATTTGTTTAGACCGGCTTCAGCCTTATGCCATGAAGTCTTCGATTGAAACGAGCTTGATTCCCTTGGCTGTCAGCACATCAACCGCCTTTGCGGGGTCTTCCGGCTTCATAACGATTACTGCGTTGCCGCCGGCATTTTTAACTGTTGAATAGATGTATTTAACACCGATCTGAGCATCAGCAAGTTCCGCAAGTACGGCATCAAAACCTCCAACCTTGTCTTCAATTGAAACTGCGATAACGTCTGTTAAGCTCGCGTTAAAGCCTTTGGATTTAAGCAGATCTGCTCCTGCCTGAGGGTCAGGAAGGATGCAGCGAAGAATACCGAAGTCGGTAGTTTCCGCAATTGTGCTGGCGATAATGTCGATATTTGCATCTGCAAGAATTTTTGTTAGCTTGTGAAGTCTGCCTGTTGTATTCTCTACGAATACGGATACCTGTTTGATTAACATCGCGCTGCCTCCTTATTTATCGTGTAGCTCTCTTGTATCTTTAACTCTAACTGCCTTTCCTGTGCTTCTTGGAAGTGTATCAGCATTCAGGAACTTAACCTTGCAGCCGATTCCAAGCATGTCTCGAAGAGCATGGTCTAATCTTGACCTTAGATTTTCAATGAACGCAATGTCATCGATTTCCAGACCCGGTGCAAGTTCAACCTCTAAGTCGAAGGTATCCTTGTTGTTTTCTCTTCCTACATAAATCATATAGTTGATTGTCAGTTCACTGAATCTGGAGATAACCTCTTCAATCTGTGAAGGGAATACGTTAACTCCTCTGATGATAAGCATATCGTCAGTTCTTCCAAGAATCTTGCCCATTCTTACAGTAGTTCTTCCGCATGCACACTTGTCTCTCATCAGGTAGCAGAGATCTCTTGTTCTGTATCTGATCATTGGGAAGCCTTCTTTGCCTAATGTAGTAAATACGAGTTCCCCGATCTCTCCGTCAGGAAGAGGTTCTAATGTATCAGGATCGATGATTTCAGGGTAGAAGTAGTCTTCCTGAATGTGCATTCCGTTGTGTTCATCACAGCTGATTGATACTCCCGGTCCGATAATCTCTGTAAGACCGTAGATATCGTATGCCTTAAGTCCAAGACCTTTTTCGATGTTTTCTCTCATACCTTCAGTCCAAGGCTCTGCACCGAAGATACCTGCCTCCAGAGAAAGCTCTGAAGGATCTATACCTTCCTTGGCCAGACCTTCAGCAACAGTCAGTGCGTATGAAGGAGTACAGCAGAACGCGGTGCTCTTCATATCCTTCATGAACATGATCTGCTTCTTTGTATTTCCGCTGCTCATAGGAATAGTTGTTGCACCGATAGTTTCGGCACCGATGTGTGCTCCGAGACCGCCTGTGAACAATCCGTATCCGTAAGCAACCTGAACGACTGAGTTCTTATCCTGTCCTGCACATGTAAGTGCTCTTGCGACACATTCACCCCAGATTTCAAGATCGCCTCTTGTATATCCTGCGATTTTTGGTTTTCCTGTGGTACCGGAAGATGCGTGAACTCTGACGATATCCTCGTCCTTTGCTGCAAACAATCCCTTAGGATAGTTAGCTGCCAAATCTTCCTTTGTTGTGAAAGGCAGCTTTCTGATGTCATCTAAGGTCTTGATGTCTTCCGGTTTAACCCCGGCATCGTCCATCTTCTTTCTGTAAGGGGCAACGTTTTCGTACTCGTATTTTACCGTTTTCTGCAGCTTCTCCAGCTGAAGTGCGCGCATGGTTTCTCTGTCCGCGCATTCCATTTCTTTGTTCCAAATCATGGGACCTATACTTCCTTTCCTAATTTGAATGCTTTTTTGTTCAGTTCTACGAACTTAGGTTTAACGTTTTCTTCTATTACCTTCATCCATTCCTCGTCTGTGAAAGGCAAGCTGCGGGATGCAGCTCCAAGAAGCACAACGTTAACCGCCTTTACGCTTCCGCAGGTTTCTGCGATTTCATGAGCGTCGAAGGCTTTGATGCTACCGGCACCTGCTGCCAGCTTTTCATCAATGTTTTCCGGATACTCTGCCTGCCCCAAAATAACCGGCATAGGGATGATGTTCTGGGTGTTTATGTACATTGTGCCGCCTTCCTTCAGATATGGCAGCCATCTGTATGCCTCCAGCTTCTCAAAGGCTATTATGATATCCGCATCGCCTTTTTCTATAAGAGGAGAATTTACACCGTCTTCATCTATCTTCACATGCGTTACAACGCTTCCGCCGCGCTGTGACATGCCGTGAACCTCTGAAAGTTTTACGTCAAAATTTCTTAAAAGTGCCAGATTTCCAAGAAGTACGCTTGCCAGAAGTGTTCCCTGACCGCCTACTCCCACGATAAGTATATTTTTCTTCGCTTTCATTACCGGGCCTCCTTTCTGCAGGCTTTGATAACATCAAAGCTGCATACGCTTGCACAAAGACCGCAGCCGACACAGCTGTCTTTGATGATAACCGGTCTGCCGTCCCTTTCTTCTATAGCCGGGCATCCGATTTTCATACACTGCTTGCAGTTTTTGCAGTCATGTCCAATCTCGTATGGAGGTTCAGTCTGCTTAACAATCATAACGCAAGGTCTCTTGGTAATGATTACTGAAAGTTCTTCCCTTGCTGTTTCTTCCTTTACAGCTTTTTCAACGGCTTTAATATCAAGCGGGTCAACCTCGACAACATTCTTTACTCCGATTGCCTGACAAAGTGTCTTAATGTCGATTGCAGGAGCCTCTTCACCCATGGCGTTCTTTCCGCTTGCAGGGTTCTGCTGGTGACCGGTCATTCCTGTAATTCTGTTGTCCAGGATGATGACTGTACCCTTGCTGCCGTTATAGTACATGTTTACAAGGCCGGTGATGCCTGAGTGGAAGAATGTTGAATCTCCCAGAACTGCAACCACGTCCTTGCTGTTTCCTGTTGCCTTTTCAAATCCGTGAGCCATGGTAATTGATGCACCCATGCACAGACATGAATCAATTGAAGAAGTTGGCGGAAGGGCAGCCAGTGTGTAGCATCCGATGTCTCCCATAACTGTCTTTTTAAGCTTGTTCAGAATGTGGAACAGACCTCTGTGCGGACAACCTGCGCAGAGAAGCGGAGGTCTGCCCGGAGCATCTTCCACAACCACGCTTGGAGGTACAGGGAGTCCGAAGGCCTCCTTAATCATGTTTGCACTGTATTCACCCTGAATTGTGAACATCTCCTTGCCGCCTGCAAGAGTGATTCCCATTGCTCTGATCTGTTCCTCAAAGAACGGGTCACCTTCTTCAATTACATACAGATTTTCCACTTTGGAAGCAAAATCTGCGATAAGCTTCTTAGGCAGCGGGTTAATCATACCCATCTTGAGAACACTTGCCTCAGGAAGTGCTTCCTTTACATACTGATAACAGATTCCGCTTGTGATTATTCCCACCTTTGGATCGTTCATTTCCACACGATTGAAGTCCATTGTATTAGAATCTTCTTCAATCTTTTTCATTCTTGCTTCCTGGGCAACGTGAAGCTTTCTTGCCATTGCGGGCATAGCCACATGCTTCTGAATATCCTTAACGTAAGGGATGATTTCTCTTTCTTCTCTTTCACCCAGTTCAACCACACCTCTGGAGTGAGATACTCTTGTATTTGATCTCATCAGCACGATAGTGTCATATTTTTCGCTCAGTTCGTAGGCTTTCTTCATAAAGTCCTTACACTCTGCCGCATCTGCAGGTTCCAGTACAGGTACGCCTGCACTTCTTCCGTAGTAACGGGAGTCCTGTTCGTTCTGGCTGGAGTGACAGCCGTTGTCATCAGCGACCAGAATAACCGCGCCCCCGGTTACACCGGTATATGCTGCCGTGAAAAACGGGTCTGCTGCAACGTTAAGTCCTACGTGTTTCATTGTTGAAAGGGAGCGGACACCGCCTACGGAAGCACCGATAGCGACCTCAACTCCGCATTTTTCGTTTGGAGCCCATTCAGTGTGCACATCCTTGTATTTGGCCATTGTTTCTGTTACCTCAGTACTTGGAGTACCTGGATAAGATGAAACTACCTTTACGCCGGCTTCGTATGCACCCCTTGCAAAAGCTTCGTTTCCTAACATGATTTTCTTTTCCATGCTATTATTATCAACCTTTCTGTCTAGTTATTTGTTTATAAATGCTCTGCTTAACAGTTTAACACAAATAAATAGTAAATAATATGTTTTTTTGCACAATTTTTAAAAAGATATTTAGAAATAATCTTTATTTTTGCGAATGAAGTTTTCACTGTGCATATAAACTTGAAAAAAGCTGCTGTATTTGTTATCATTTTTGAATAAAACATAGAAAAGGAATTAATGATTGATATGGAAGACAGAATTAAGAAGGTACTTGTGGAAAGAGTCAACCCGATCCTGGCTGACCACTATGGCGGGGCTACTTTATCAAAGCTTGAAGACGGCATTGCCTATGTCAGGATGACGGGTGCATGTGCAAGCTGTCCGTCAGCTCAGGAGACTATAGAAAACGTGATCAAAGCGGAGGTTATGGCTAATGTGGAAGGAGTTAAGAATGTAATACTGGACACCTCGCTCAGCGAAGAACTCCTCGATATGGCCAGAAGAATACTGAGAGGCGAGGAAAAGCTATGAGGATAGGAGTAAGATTCTGCGGAGGCTGCAATCCGAGATACGACAGAGGTGCTTTTTACAAGGAAGTTGCTGAATCAAACAGCTGTCACAGCTTTTCCATTGCTGAAGAGGGAGAAAAATATGATAAGCTGCTTGTTATCGGAGGATGTCCGGCATGCTGTGCTGCATACGAGCAGTATGACTTTGATGAGGTGCGCAAGGTGTGGGGAGAAACCGGTAAGCCCGATGTTCCTCTGCTGTAGCCTGTGATTATTATGAGGAAAAAAATACCCCTTGATATTTGATATATCAGGGGGTATAATTATTTACAGAACAAATGTTCGCAATATTTACCGGACCTGTTGTCACAGCCTGAGAAAGGAAGGTACGCTCTTGGAGACGATGAAGAAAAAGGAAAGAACATACATCGCCATAGATCTGAAGTCTTTCTACGCATCAGTGGAATGCGTGGAGAGAGGGCTGGATCCACTGACTACAAATCTAGTCGTTGCTGACGGCAGCAGGACCTCTAAGACGATATGCCTTGCTGTATCTCCTTCACTGAAATCCTACGGCATTTCCGGAAGAGCGCGCCTTTTTGAGGTGGTACAGCGAGTTAAGGAGGTAAATGCAGTGAGAGCCGGCAGAGCTCCCGGCGGATGCCTGACCGGAGAGTCCTTTGATGATGTCATGCTGAAATCCGATCCGAAGCTGGCGGTATCATACATCACTGCACCGCCGCGAATGGCTGAGTATATGGAGTACAGCACCAGAATTTACGGAATCTATCTGAAATACATTGCCCCTGAAGATATACATGTGTATTCAGTAGATGAAGTATTCATAGATGCTACAGATTACCTGAACACATACAGGAAGACGGCACATGAACTTGCCATGATGATGATAAGGGACGTGCTGGAGGTAACAGGCATAACTGCCACTGCAGGAATCGGCACCAATATGTATCTCTGCAAGATTGCCATGGACATAGTAGCCAAGCATGCAGAACCGGATAAGGACGGCGTGAGGATTGCGCAGCTGGATGAAATGACATACCGCAGACTTCTGTGGAATCACAGACCCTTAACCGACTTCTGGAGAATTGGCAGGGGTACGGCGAGGACCCTGGAGAAAAACGGGCTTTACACTATGGGGGATGTGGCAAGATGCTCAGTCGGAAGCAAAAGCGACTATTATAATGAGGATTTGCTGTACAGGCTGTTTGGCGTTAATGCGGAGCTTCTTATAGATCATGCCTGGGGATGGGAACCTGTCACAATAGCAGATATAAGAGGATATAAACCGCAGAGCAGCAGCATCAGTTCAGGACAGGTTCTGATGGAGCCTTATGATGCGGAAAAGACCCGGCTGATAGTGAAGGAAATGACGGAGCTTCTCAGCCTTGATCTCGTACGAAAGAGACTGGTAACGGATCAGATTGTTCTGACTGTCGGATACGACATAGAGAACCTGACGAGACCGGAGATAGCAGCAGAGTATAAGGGACCTGTTACAGTAGACGGCTACGGGAGAAAGGTTCCCAAACATGCTCATGGAACAGGCAATATGAAATGCCCGACATCATCAACCAGAATGATTATGGATACAGTGCTTGAACTGTACGACAGGATTATCAATCCAAAGCTTCTGACACGCAGAGTTACTATTGCAGCCTGTAACCTGATTCCTGAAGAGGAAATCAAGGGAAAAGAACAGACTGAACAGCTGAATCTGTTTTCGGATTTTGCAGCACCGGATGGTGGAGTGGACTATGAGCAGGCAGAACAGAAGCGGCAGGAGGAAGAGGCTGCGTTGGAACAGGAAAGAAGAGCACAGCAGGTTATTCTGGACATAAAGCAGAAATTCGGAAAAAACGCCGCACTTAAAGGAATGAATCTTGAAGAGGGCGGAACCACTATAAGCAGAAATAAGCAGATCGGAGGGCACAAGGCATAGATGACAGTCAAATTTGAACCGACAGATAAATATGATGACATAATCAACCTGCCTCATCACCGGTCAAAGACGAGACCGCACATGAGCATATGTGACAGAGCAGCCCAGTTCGGATCCTTCGCGGCACTGACAGGTCATAAGGAGGCAGTTGCGGAAGAGGGTCGCCTGACGGATTCGTGGGTAGAGCTTGATGAGACAGAAAAAGCAGGCCTGGACAGAGGCCTTCAGACAATAAGAGAGGCACTGCACGATGCTGAATCAAGTGGAGTTCTGCCTTCTGTGAGAGTAGTATATTTTCAGCCCGATGAGTATAAAGACGGCGGACGCTATGAATCATACAGCGGTTCCGTGAAAAAAATCAGGGATTATGAGCGCAGACTTGCCTTTGAAACGGGAAAGGAAATTGATATTGACATGATACGCAGTATCGATGCAGAGGAATAAAGGTATATGAACATATAAAAAAGGGGAATTGCAGCGCAATTCCCCAACATTTTTGTACTACTGATTATTTCTCTAAGATTAACTTTGTTAATTCAACTGGTTCAACAATCTTTCCGTCCTTGTAGACACGCATGTTTCCTGAAGCGATTTCATCAATCAGAATAACCTCGTCGTTGTTGTATCCGAATTCGAACTTGATATCCCAAAGGTCCAGTCCTTTTTCCTTAAGATCGTCAGCAACAACCTTAGTAATTTTCAGAGTCTGTTCCTTCATGCTTGCAAACATTTCAGGAGTCATGATTCCCAGTGCAGCAAGACCTTCGCCTGTAACAAGGGGATCGCCAAGAGCATCGTTCTTGAATGTACATTCAACATATCCGCCCTCAAGAACGGTTCCATCTTCAATGTATTCACCATATCTGCGAACAAAGCTTCCTGTTGCAACATAACGGCAGATTACCTCCAGACCGTGTCCGAAAACCTTTGCAGGAAGAACTTCCATTGTAGCATCTTCGATATTGGCACTTACGTAGTGAGTTTTGATACCTGCTTCTTTCAGAAGGTCGAAGAAGTGGATTGATGTTTCTAGATTAGCTCTGCCGATACCTTCAATTGTCAGACCTACACTGTTTTCACCTGGATCAAATACTCCGTCTTTTCCTGTGCAGTCATCCTTAAACTTCAGCAAAACATTGCCATTGTCCAGTTTAAAAACATTTTTGGTTTTTCCTTCGTAGATTTTTTCCATTTTAGACCTCTCTTTTAAATGTGTGTTATTGCATATAAACTTACAAAAGATTCAACTAATTCTACAATAAAATGACGGTGTTGGGAAATGTTTTTTGAAAAACCGTAT
>JBJESZ010000081.1:0-6789 GCA_051883055.1 Emergencia sp. | reverse complement strand
ACAACGTAGGTGACGTTGCAGGTATGGGTTCCGACCTGTTCGAATCATATGTTGGTTCAATTATTTCCGCTATTACACTTGCATCAGTTGCAGTAGCTAACTCACCGGCTAGTGCTACATTTGACGAAGCAACTGCTGCTTTATTCCCTCTGCTTCTTTCAGCAGTTGGTATCATCGCTTCTGTTATCGGTATCTTAATGGTAAGAGGAAACGAAAATACTAACCCTGCAAAAGCATTAAACATGGGAACTTACATCAGTGGTGCTATTGTAGTTGTAGTATCAATCTTCCTGAGCAAGAGCATGCTTGGTGATTATACTTATGCCTGCGCTATCATTGCAGGTCTTATCGTAGGTATCTTAATCGGTAAGATTACTGAAATCTACACTTCAGCTGATTACGGCTCAGTTAAAAAGATTGCTGACCAGTCACAGACAGGTGCAGCTACTACAATCATCAGCGGTCTTGGTGTTGGTATGATGTCAACATTATGGCCAATCATCTGCATCTGCGTTGGTATCTTCGTTGCTTATGCATTTGCAGGCGTATACGGAATTGCTCTTGCAGCAGTTGGTATGCTTTCAACAGGCGGTATGACAGTTGCAGTTGACGCTTATGGTCCTGTATCTGACAACGCCGGCGGTATCGCAGAAATGTCAGAACTTCCTCACGAAGTTAGAGAAATCACTGACAAGCTGGACTCAGTTGGTAACACAACAGCTGCTATCGGTAAAGGTTTCGCTATCGGTTCTGCTGCTCTGACAGCTCTTGCTTTATTCGTTTCATATGCTGAAGTTGCACACATTGAAAAGGCAAGCTTACTTGAACCAATCGTTATCGTTGGATTATTCATCGGAGCAATGCTTCCATTCCTGTTCTCAGCTATGACTATGAACTCTGTAGGTAAAGCTGCTAACCAGATGATCGAAGAAGTTAGAAGACAGTTCAGAGAGACTCCTGGTATCATGGAAGGAACTGCAAAGCCTGACTATGCTAACTGCGTAGACATTTCAACAGGTGCTGCTCTTAAGGAAATGGTTATCCCTGGTCTGATGGCTATCGTAGCTCCTCTGGCAGTAGGTTTCATCCTTGGTGCTGAAGCTCTTGCCGGTATGCTGGGTGGTGCATTATCTGCCGGTGTATTACTTGCTATTATGATGGCTAACGCCGGTGGTGCATGGGACAACGCTAAGAAGTATATTGAAGAAGGTAACTACGGTGGAAAGGGTTCAGAATCCCACAAGGCTGCTGTAGTTGGTGACACAGTTGGTGACCCGTTTAAGGATACTTCCGGTCCATCAATCAACATCTTAATCAAGTTAATGACTATCGTTTCAGTAGTATTTGCTCCAATGTTCGGATCAGGTCTGTTAGGCTAATCGATAAGTTAAATATCTGAGGCTCTGCATTACGCAGGGTCTCTTTTTCTATTTCATCAAAAAGTGAAGAATAAACAGCTTGATAAACTAACGGTAGTTAGCTATAATGGAATCGTAGCCAATAATTAATGGTTAATTCTGAAATATCTCTTGACTTTCCATCTTGTGGAAGGTGTAGTTTATAGGCAAAGATACTAACTGAGGCATAGTAAAGGACTGAAAACGGCTTCAAAGGAGGGCAAGTGTGAGAATAAATGAAGTTGAGCAGATTGTCGGAATTTCAAAAAAGAATATTCGTTTCTATGAGGATCAGGGACTTATACATCCTGAAAGAAATAAAGCAAACGGATATCGAGAATACACCGAAAATGATATCGAGCTTATTCTCAAAATTAAACTTCTGCGACGTCTGGCAGTACCGATTGCAGAAATAAGAAATCTTGTTGATGGCCGTCTGACTCTTCCAGACTGTATGGAGAGGCACCTGATTTATCTTAACAGTCAGAGAAAAAACATCGAGGCCGTCAGTGAGTTATGCAGGAGTCTGAATGAGCAGTCTGCTGGCCTGGGTGAACTGCAGGTGAACGAGTATCTTGAACAGCTGGATGAGATGGAGAGAGGGGGATCAAGATTTATGAACGTTTCTAAAGTTGATGTAAATAAGAAAAAACGCGGGGCAAAAATCGCAGCTGTGGTAATGATCACTATTATGGTACTGTGGGATCTGTTTTTTCTGGTTGTAAACCATTATGATCCTGCACCATTACCGATAGTATTACTGATGATTGTTCCTGCAAACGTTGTAATCATTGGGGTTATTCTGGCATTAAGAGAACGCATAAAGGAAATTGAAGGAGGAGAAGAAAATGAAGCTGCTGACTATTAACAATGTACCCGGAAAGAAAATCGAAGCGTTGGGACTTGTAAGAGGCACGACGGTACAGTCAAAGAATGTAGGTAAAGACTTTATGGCAGGAATGAAGACTCTCGTTGGAGGAGAACTTTCAGGCTATACAGATATGCTAATCGAAGCAAGACAGATTGCAACAAAGAGAATGGTAGATGAGGCAGAAGCCATGGGTGCGGATGCAATTGTAGGCATGAGATTCGGATCATCTGCAATTATGCAGGGTGCGGCCGAAGTAATCGCTTACGGAACTGCAGTAAAAATAATTGAAGAGTAGTCCTAAAATATGAAAACTACAATAGGGGTATTGATTTAACAGTTAGGAATGCGAAACCGGTGTGCCATATTGGAACATCGGTTTCTTGAACTAATGAACAACTGACTATCAGGAGGAATGAGAGAATGAAAATAGTTTTGATTCATGGACAGAGCCATGAGGGCAGCACATGCATGACAGCGAGAAAGCTGGCCGAAAAGATTATCACGATACAGGAAAAAAGAGAAGAGTGTACATTGCAGGAATTCTTCCTTCCAAAGGATTTCGATGAACCATGTCTCGGCTGTTTTACGTGCTTTCAGAAGGAGCTTAGCGACTGTCCTCACTATTCCAAGCTGAAGCCACTTGCTGACGCTGTTCTGGAAGCAGATGTTCTCATACTGGAGAGTCCTGTATATGTGTATCATGCAACAGGTCAGATGATGAGCTTCCTCGACCATTTCGGAACATGGTGGGTTGTTCACCGGCCGAGACCGGAGATGGCCGTCAAGCAGGCCGTTGTAATAAGCACAGCAGCCGGAGGCGGAATGAAAAGCACCTGCAGAGATATGGCGGACAGCCTGGAGATGTGGGGCATCAGAAAAACATATCGGCTGGGTCTGGGTGTTCAGGCAGCAAAACCAACAGAGATTCCTTCCGGAATAATGAATAAGATTGAAAAAAAGACTGACAGAATTGCAGAAAAAATTGTATCCGGCTACGGAAAGAAAGGGATAAATCACAGGGCGAAACGGTGGTTCTACGCTATGCGTTTTGCTCATAAGCATTTTCCTCCAATGGAACCGGACTACGGATATTGGGACAGACAGGGCTGGCACGGGAAAAGCCGACCATGGCTGTAATTCAGCCATATGCAACTGCCCGTTGACAGATTGAAAGGCCTGTTTGGTGGCATGCAACCGTCAGATAACATATATTTATAGCTGTAATAGATAAAAAAACAGCTATGTGGAGGTATTATTATGACAATAGCAGATAAAATTGCAGCAGAAAGAAAGAGAAGAGGCTGGTCACAGGAAGAACTTGCAGAGAAGCTTGGGGTATCCAGACAGGCGGTATCCAAATGGGAGAGTGCAGGCTCAGTTCCCGATCTTCAGAAGATTATCCAGATGTCAGAGCTGTTTGACGTGAGCACTGACTATCTGCTGAAGGATAATTCTGAAAGTGAGATGACCGCCATCCCGAAAGATACATATGCTTCAGAAGCACAGGGAATATCAAAACCTGCAAGAACAGTCAGCCGTGCTGAAGCCGAGGCTTTCCTTGATATGAAGAAAAAAACTGCACCGGCCATTGCAAATGCAACGGCTATGTGTATCATAAGCCCTGTTTTGCTTATTCTTCTTGGAACCATGTCGGAAGAGCATATACTTGGCGTTACTGAGGCCTTCGGAGCAGGAGCAGGTTTGGTGTTTCTCTTTGTAATGATAGCAATAGCGGTCGCGATGTTTATTACAAGCGGTGTGCGTTCAGGGCATATGGAACATCTGGAGAAAGAAAACTTCGAACTGGAAGACAGTACTGCAGCTATGGTTAAAAAAATGAAAAACTGCTATGAGGAAAAATTTGCACGAACAATGGCAGTAGGCGTTGTATTATGCATTTTGTCAGTGGTACCCCTGATTATCGCAGGTATTATGGAGGCTCCGGACTACATATGCGGTGCACTAACCTCGCTTCTGTTAATTCTGATTGCAGCAGGAGTAAACATTATGATTCGCGTCGGAAGTATAAAGAACAGCTACGACACTCTTCTTGAAGAAGGCGAATTTACCCGTGAGGAGAAAAAAATCAGAAGAAAAACATCTGCCTTGAACAGTGCGTACTGGTGCCTTGCCACAGCTGTTTACCTCGGATGGAGCTTCTGGACAATGAAATGGCATATAACCTGGATTGTATGGCCTGTAGCAGGAGTACTGTTTGTAGCATATTCAGCTTTTACGCGTTTTCTATGCAACCGGAAATAACATAAAGTTTAAAATTATGACAAGTGTGGTTGGTGGAAAAGAATGCAACAATAGCTTACAATAATCATAGAAGTTTGATTGAAAACTCAAAAGGGGTGTTAATATATCGAAACGATAAATTCGTTTCTGAAATGAGGTGCAAAATGCTAGGAAAAAACCTGATTATGCTTAGAAATATTAATGGTTTTTCTCAGGAGGAGATTGCCGGAAGAATAGGCGTATCCAGACAGGCATATGCCAAGTGGGAAAGCGGCAAGGCGGTTCCCGATATTGTGAGGTGCAGCATGCTGGCGCAGGTGTACGGCGTCACAATAGACAGCCTTATCAAAACTGAAACGGTGGATGATAAAATGGTCATGCCTCCGGCTCCAAAGGGAAAAAACGTATGGGGCTCTGTTATAATAAACAGTCGGGGACAGCTGGTTATTCCTAAAACTGCACGTGAACATTTCGGACTTACCGGTGGTCAGAGGCTTATAGTACTGAGCGAGGACGGAGAGGGAATCGCCCTTGTACCGGCTGACATTTTTGAAAATAAACTGAAAAAACTGAGTGAATGTGCATCAGCCGTTGTGGATGAGAATTCCAACTTTATAGACATTTTCTGACAAAAAGAGTATAATAGTTGGAAAAGATGCGGAGAGGAGAGGATAAAATTGAAAATTCTTGTTTTGAACGGAAGCCCAAGAAAGGGAAATACCGTAACAGCAATCAACTCCTTTATTGAGGGCGTGAACGGCAGACATGAGGTTGAGGTTGTTGATACATACAAGCTTAAGGTAAGCCCATGCATGGCCTGTGGAGCGTGCGGATGCACCAATGGATGTGTCGCAAAGGACGATTCAAATATGATTGCTGAGAAGGTAGTAGAGGCTGATATGATTGTATTTGCAACTCCTGTATACTGGTGGGGCATAACAGCACAGATTAAGATGGTTTTGGACAAGCTTTACTGCATGGCTGTTAAAATGAGCGGAAAGAAAGCTGCAGTAATTGCTGTTGGAGGTGATGCGACTGACAGTGTGCAGTACCGGTTAATCAAAACCCAGTTCGAGTGCATTGCAGACTATTTGAAATGGGATATTCTTTTCCATAAGTCATTTTCTGCTTCTGAGAAGGACGATCTTGCAAAGGATGAAGCTGCTTTGGCTGAACTGAAGGCTGAGGGAGAGAAGCTTTAATTCACATAACCGAATTATAAAAAATGATAATGCCGTCAGGATTTCGAATGCGAGACCCCTGACGGCGTTTTTGTAATTAGGAAATACTGATTATGCATGAATCATAAGTGGCAGGCGATAATTTCCGAGGAAGACTGCCTGACAGTTTTTATAAAGTAATTTACGACGTAACTGCTACATGTTATAATTGATTAACGCATAGCGTTAAGGAGGGACGATATGAGCAGAGGGAAACATGTAAAAGAATTAAGAGAAAAGATGAATATGAACCGAACTGAGTTTTGTAACTACTTCGGAATACCATACAGGACGGTGCAGGACTGGGAAGCCGGCAAGCGTGAATTACCGGAGTATCTGCTGCGTCTTATGTGGTATAAGGCACAGATTGAACATAAGTTGAAAAATGAAGACTAGTTCTTCTTTTTTTGCCCACATTATAACGCAATGCGTGTTAAAAGGAGGATGAAAATATGGAGAGAAAAGTAAATGTAATTGAGGATATTGATGGAAAGAAAACTGTTATTATTCAGGACATACGATTCAAAGGAAAAAGATCAATTAACTGGGATGAAGTAGAAGCGTATCTAATTGAGTATATCGGTGAAATATATAATATTGCGCAAATTGATGAGGAAATCTATATTGGAAGGGATTTACCATCGGAGTATACAGGTTCAGTATATACGAACAGATTAAAAGGTACTTTAGCAAAAGCAAAAGCCAATGCAACTCAGGGAATTCCGGAAATGATTGAAATTGCAAGTAATCCTGAATATGAGGTGAATCATAAGGAAAAGCATAGTAGAGGTGCAAAATTGGGATGGTATAGATATGATACAAGATTTGCTCTCCCGGTATTTAACGAAAGGGGAGAGATTGATAGATTTAATGTTTTTAACGCAAGACTGCTGGTGCGTCATGCATCTGATGGGAAAAAGTATCTTTATGATTTAATGCAAATAAAAAAAGAAACAGGCAATTGCTGTCGGGAATAAAACCCTACCCACTTTGAAACCTATTTCTACTAATAGCCTACACCTATTAGTTAGTTTTGTCAATGTAAACTTGGATTAATTTT